>JAYPJO010000028.1:6044-14721 GCA_038128465.1 Gammaproteobacteria bacterium | reverse complement strand
AACGATGCCGATGGCGCTCCACAATAACATCCTGCTGATAACACTGTTTAGCCAGTGAACCCTCTTGCAGTCGACATTCCTGTGCACCTAATCGCATAGTGCCTCCCAGATCGGAATTTTCATCACGGGTCTCAGTTTCACCGTCTACTGTCGTCCATTCTGTAATCAGCCCGATAACCGGGTCAGCACAATCAGTTTTAAACTCAGAACTGTGTGCATCTTTGAGTCCCAGCATGTTTCTGGCAAATTCGATTACGGCTATATGCAAGCCCAGACAGATACCCAGATATGGAATATTGTTTTCACGCGCATATCTGACTGTTTCAATCATGCCTTCGATACCGCGTTCACCAAAACCACCCGGCACCACGATAGCTGAAACCCCCTTCAGCATGTCCGTGCCTTCCTGTTCTATGGTTTCGGCATCAATATATCGCGTGCTTATTTTGGTCGACGTATGGATACCGGCATGTTTGATAGCTTCTATCAGGGATTTATAGGCATCGAGTAATTCCATGTATTTACCGACCATGGCAATCACTATTTCCTGTTGAGCTGAACCCACTTTATCGACAACATCCTGCCATTGAGACAGGTCCGCGGGCGGGCAATCAAGATTAAAACGTTCACATACAAACTGATCCAGCCCGGTGGCATTGAGCAGGAGAGGCGCAGAATATATCGTTGTGGTGTCCTGTAATGACACGACTGCCCTGGATTCAACATTGGTAAACAGGGCAATTTTCTTCAGGGCTGATTCGGGTATTTCACCTTCCGATCGACAAACCAGTACATCCGGCTGTATACCAATTGAACGCAGATCTCTTACCGAGTGCTGGGTCGGTTTGGTTTTGGTTTCGCCAGCAGTCTGTATGTATGGGACCAGGGTAAGATGTAAAAACAGTGCACGTGAAGAACCGAGTTCGACTTTCATCTGGCGAATGGCTTCCAAAAAGGGTTGTGATTCGATATCACCCACTGTGCCGCCTATTTCAACCAGGGCTATATCTGCATCACCAGCACCCCGTTCAATACGTAATTTAATTTCATCAGTGATATGGGGAATGACCTGAATGGTTGCCCCCAGGTAATCACCCCGACGTTCTTTTTTTATGACATCAGCGTAAATGCGTCCCGCCGTGAAGTTGTTATCCTGACTCATGGTAGTCCGGATAAAACGTTCGTAATGGCCCAGATCAAGGTCAGTTTCAGCACCATCTTCAGTAACAAAAACTTCACCATGCTGGAACGGACTCATGGTACCAGGATCAACGTTAATATAGGGATCAAGTTTGAGCATGGTCACGCTAAGACCACGTGCTTCGAGGATTGCTGCCAATGATGCAGAAGTTATGCCTTTACCAAGTGAAGAAACTACACCACCGGTAATAAAAATATATCGCGTCATTTACAGCCCATCTTGGAGTAACTTAGATGGAACTACAGGTTACCAGAACACCCTAGTAACCACAATAAATATCTGCCCTTTGCCAATGGATTGCCAGCTGTTTTTGCTGGTTTTTTGCCGCCATTTTATGACAGACAAACAGGTCTGCCACGGCTGCCAGATTACCATTGACATAAACCATGGGGATTCGATCCCTCAGCCATGGCGGTACAGCATAATCTTGGTAAATTTTTTTAATGGAACGCGTTCTTCTGCCAAACGGTTTTAATTCCGGCAAATCACAACCCAGTCGAATTTCCAGCTCATCACCCTCACGAAATAAAAAACCGCCATTCGTAACTTCTTTTACTGTAATCGTTCCAAGCCCGGCATCAAGCTGATACTGTTCTCCCGGCCTGATTAAGCGAGCACTTCTGTCGACATGCTGAGGTAAATTCTTCAATACAAACAGTTTGTCAGCATAACGTCTGAGCTGTACTTCTATCCCGTCATGCTTCCAGCTGATTAAGGGCTGTGCACCTTCAGCAGCCGGAATAGCCTCTTCTACCATGCGCCTTAATTCTTCATAACCTGGTGTCGGGATAGCATATTCTTGAGCCAGCATACGAAACCAGTATCGCAAAACATTGCGCTGTCTTCTTGGATCGAGTGAGCGCATAAAATCTAGCGGCAGTGAAGTCTGGCCAGCTACGATCCTGCCTGCTATATCAACTTGCGCCAGTTCAGATAACAGCTCTTCACCTTCAAAGCTCAGGTCAGCACTGCGTTGGATACTGCTTGCTGCTTCAGGCCATCGCGATCTGATACCCGGTATGATGTTATGGCGCAGGAAATTCCTGTCAAAATCAGTATTCTGGTTGCTGTCATCTTCAATCCAGGTCAGAGATTCCTGCGTGGCATAGTCAAACAACGCCTGCTTGCTGCTATGTAACAGTGGCCTGTACAGTTTGCCACGACCCAGCTGACGCTCCTGCGGTATGCCAGCCAGCCCTCTTGGACCACTTCCCCTGAGCAGGCGGTAAAGAATGGTTTCAAGCTGATCGTCCTGATGATGCGCCATCAGACAATAATCTTGCGGCTGCATCAATTCTTCGAAAATTTCATAGCGAGCCTGGCGCGCCATTTTTTCAATATTGCCTGCTGCAACCGGCAATGTCAGCTTTTGGCATTGCAATGAAATATTGGCCTGATCGCAATATTCCTGGCAATGTGACTGCCACATATCTGCATGCGGGCTCAGCCCATGGTTAATGTGTATGGCGTGTAATCGCTCCAGCGGGATGGATTTGCGTGCAAGTTCAAGCAGAACCTGAGAATCCAGGCCACCACTGTATGCCACCCAAAAGGTGCCGGAAGCTTTAGAAGACAGATCGCTGAGCTGTTGCAGTATTTTCTGCTCAGCTGGATGCACCATGCCTCATCAGGCGGGTATATCGCCTTTCCAGTAATGCATCAGTATCCATGTCACGCAATTGCCTGATCTGTTCGAGCAGAACATCTTTCAGGCGACTCGCCGTTAACTGCATATCCCGATGAGCGCCACCTAATGGTTCCTGGATAGTCCGGTCGACAATACCCAGTTCTTCCAGGCGACTGGAGGTAACCCCCATGGCTTCCGCAGCCTCGGCCTTATAGTCTGCCGACTTCCACAAAATGGTTGCACAACCTTCCGGTGAAATAACATAGTAAGTCGAATATTCCAGCATATTGAGGTAATCACAAACACCAATAGCAATGGCACCCCCTGAATTACCTTCGCCGGTAACGGTTGCTATGATGGGAACCTTCAGACGTGACATAACAGCCATGTTTTCGGCTATAGCTTCGTTGATTCCCCGCGCTTCGGAATCAACACCCGGGTAGGCGCCAAGTGTGTCAATAAAAGTTAGAACTGGCATCTTGTAACGCTCGGCCAGCAGCATCAGTCGTCGCGCCTTACGATAACCTTCAGGTTTTGGCATGCCAAAATTACGGCGTACTTTTTCTTCTGTACTGCGACCTTTCTGATGGCCTATGATCATTACCGGCACATCATCTAGATAAGCCACACCTCCTAATATAGACTGATCATCGGCAAACAGACGATCGCCATGAAGCTCATCAAATTCCGAACACATATAGCGAATATAATCTTCGGTCTGCGGCCGCAGTGGATGACGCGCCAGCATTGAAATCTGCCAGGGAGTCAATGAAGAAAAGATTTTTGTGGTCAGCTTGTGGCTTTTTTCCTGAAGCTTTTCTAATTCTTCTGTGATATTGAGTTTGTTATCACCCCCGACCAGACGCAGCTCATTTATTTTAGCTTCAAGATCCGCTATGGGTTGTTCAAATTCCAGATAGTCAGGGTTCATATTCTGCTGCTTTGATTATTTTCGATTACATTCAATTACTTTGTAAATCTAAAAACTGTCCTCGACAGGATCAGGGTCAGTAAAAGCCAATTTAACAGGTTAATAGCTAAGACTGACTCCCTGCTCGCCATAATGTTCTTTCAGGCGATACAGTAATTCATCATCAGGTTTGACCCGCCATGACTTTCCAAGAGCAATTTTACCCTGCACACCCTCTCTTGCATAGTTAACTACGACGGAGCAGGCTGTTTTATTATCTGCGGGACTTTGCTGTGACGAACAGATATAGTCAGCCAGGATATTTTCCAGCTCAGACAGTGCTTCATCACACAGTGATTGCTGTTGCAGATTCAAAGTAATATGCCGCAGGTAAAATTCCCGGGCTTCCTGAAAACTCATGATAGATTTCGCTCTGATCTGCAGGCTGCCATCACCAGCATATTCATTTTTACTGACCTGCCCTTCAACCAGCACAATTTCATCCTTGCTTAATGTTTCTCTGACCGACTCATAGACCTCACCAAATAACGACACTTCAATTCGGCTGCTTTGATCATCCAGTGTCAGAATAGCGATATTGTCACCGCGCTTGCTTTTAATCACACGCATATCATAAATAAGACCAACAGCAATCTGTGCTTCATTACCGGGACGTAAACTGATCAGTCGATTTTTGGTAATTCGTGCGACTTCAGGCAGGTATTCCTCGATAGGGTGTCCAGATAAATACAAACCCAGACTGTCTTTTTCCTCCTGCAAACGGCGCTGTTCGCTCCAGGCACGGATGTGTCTGAAATTTTCATAAACATCATTATCGTTTTCTTCGGTCGGCACCAGATCGCCGAATAAATCGTCAACACCGCTTTCCTGAATACGGGCGGCCTGTGCAGCCGTCTTAATTGCCTCACTCATACTGGCCAGCAGAATCGCCCTGTCTACCCCGGCGCTGATGGAATCAAAAGCCCCTGCTCGTATTAAGGCTTCAAGGGAACGTTTGTTGATTACTGTCAGATCAACGCGTTTACAGAAATCAAACAGGTTCCGGAATGGCCCGCTTGCCTCCCGGGTTTGAATGATATTTTCTATGGGGCCTTCACCCAGCCCTTTAATCGCACCCAGACCATAAATGACATAAGGAGAGTTGTCGGCATCATAGTCCACCGTAAAACCAAAACGACCTATATTAACGTCAGGCGCATTGAGCCTGAGTTGCATATGTCGGCATTCATCTGCCAGTACCACTATCTTGTCCGTATTCTGCATATCTGCCGACAACACTGATGCCATAAAGTGAGCTGGATAATGGCGTTTTAACCAGGCGGTCTGATAAGACACCAAAGCATAGGCTGCTGAATGTGATATATTAAAGCCGTAATCGGCAAATTTTTCCATCAGGTCAAAAATGGATTCAGCAGTCTTTGGATCAATATTGTTTTTTGCTGCACCTCCTAGAAAAATCTCACTTTGTTTTTGCATCTCTTCAGGTTTCTTTTTCCCCATGGCCCGCCGCAGAACATCGGCACCACCGAGGCTGTAATCGGCCAGCACCTGGGCAATCTGCATTACCTGCTCCTGATAAAGAATGACGCCATAGGTATTTTTCAGTATTGACTCCAGCAAGGGGTGCGGATAGGCCACCTCGGCACCATGTTTACGACTGATGAAATCATCCACCATGCCAGATCCCAGAGGCCCGGGACGGTAAAGCGCAACCAGGGCTACGATATCTTCAAAGGTATTAGGTTTAAGACGCTTGATCAGCTCCTTCATACCCTTTGACTCCAGCTGAAATATGGCTGTAGTTTCGCCACTTATCAGTAACTGGTAAACCGCGGGATCATTTAGTGGGATATGGCTGATATCCAGCAACTTAGCATCTCCTCTGCCTGTTGCTTTCTCAGCATTAATCATTTTGACAGCACCATTGATAATGGTCAGGGTGCGCAATCCCAGGAAGTCAAACTTCACCAATCCGGCTTTTTCCACATCACTCATGTCATACTGAGTGACCAGGTTTGAACCTGCTTCGTCACAATAAAGCGGAGTAAAGTCAGTTAATTTTCCGGGTGCAATGACCACGCCCCCAGCGTGCTTGCCTACATTTCGCACGACTCCTTCCAGCTTAAATGCCATGTCCATGATTTCCTCAGCTTCTTCATCATTTGCGACAAAAGAGGCCAACTGAGGCTCTTCATTCATGGCTTTTTCCAGTGTCATTCCCAGTTCAAAGGGCACTAGCTTGGATAGCTTATCCGCCAGAGCATAGGACTTACCCTGAACCCGGGCGACATCCCTGATCACACCCTTGGCAGCCATAGTGCCAAAAGTGATTATTTGTGAAACTGCATCACGACCATACAATTCAGCTACATGTTCAATAACCCGGTCACGTCCTTCCATACAGAAATCCACATCAAAGTCAGGCATTGAAATACGCTCCGGATTCAAAAAGCGCTCAAACAGGAGGTCATATTGCAGCGGATCAAGATCAGTAATCTTCAATGAATAGGCAACCAGCGAACCAGCACCTGAACCACGACCCGGACCCACCGGCACCCCGTTATCCTTGGCCCACTGTATAAACTCCATAACAATCAGGAAGTAGCCGGGAAACCCCATCTGGTTAATGATGTCCAATTCAAAATCCAGTCGCTGCTGATAAAGTTGCCGTTGCTCATCAGTAACCGGCTCTGGCATTGCCAGCAGGCGTTCTTCCAGTCCTGCTTCACTGAGTTGTCGTAGAAATTCATCAATCCCGGTATTTTCCGGAACCGGGTAATCAGGCAGACATGGTGTGCCCAACGATAGTTCTAGATTGCAGCGCCTGGCTATTTCAACCGTATTTTCCAGTGCCTCCGGCAAATCACTGAATAACTTCTGCATTTCTTCGGTACTACGCAGATACTGAGTTTCCGAATACAGCCTGGGTCGACGCGGGTCATCCAGCGTACGCCTGTCATTAATGCAAACCCTTGCCTCATGAGCCTCGAATTCATCAGCTGACAGAAACCTGACATCATTGGTTGCCACTACAGGGCAATCAAACTCCAGACCAAGATTAACAGCATCATGAATATACAATTCCTCCTGGGGTCTTTCTGTTCGCTGTAGTTCAAGATAAAAACTGTCAGGAAACAGCTGCATCCAGTAGTTGAGCCTGGATTTGGCCAGAGCTTTATCTTCATTCAGTAATGCCTTACCAATATCGCCACTACGGCCACCTGACAGCGCAATCAAACCAGTAGTGTTTTGCTCCAGCCAAGCACGTTGGGTAATAACCTGCCCACGCTGCTGTCCTTCTTTATATGATTTCGAGATTATTCTTATAAGATTCTGATATCCTTCATTATTTTTAATAAGTATTGTAAGGCTAGAGGGCTGATCTTCGTCTTTTTCACCCGCAACAACCAGATCGCAGCCACAGATGGGTTTAACCCCCTTTGATATGGCGCTGGAATAAAATTTAATAAGGGCATAGAAATTACACAGGTCGGTCAGGGCGATGGCCGGCTGCCCCAGCTCAATTGATCTATTGATCAGGTCAGGAACCGTTACCAGCCCATCCACCAGGGAATATTCAGAATGTACTTTTAAATGTATGAAGGACGGTGAATCTGTCATGTCAGTGCTGCATTCTTCTACTCAGATAACCGGAACCACTTTCTATGAAGACTCCAGAATTGCCCTTACAGGCGCATAGCTTAGTCGATGCACAGGACTTGCCCCCAGTTCCCTAAGCGCCGATAAATGCTCTTTCGTCGGATAGCCCTTATGCTTCGCAAATCCGTATCCTGGAAACTGCTCATGCAACTTCAGCAGGCAATGATCCCTGTAGACTTTTGCCAGTACTGAGGCCGCTGCTATGGAAGCAATTCGCTGATCACCCTTTATAAGACTTCTGCACAGATATGGCAACTGCGGACAATGATTACCATCCACATAAACAAATTCCGGTTGAACTGTTAACGCAGCAACAGCTCTTTGCATGGCCAGGAGGCTGGCCTGGAGGATATTCAGTTTATCAATTTCGTTTACATCAGCTTCTGCAATCGCGTAACTTATCGCCTCACGCCTGATCTGCTCATAGAGCTTTTCCCGTGTTGCCGGCTTTAATTTCTTGGAGTCATCCAGTCCGGCTATGGTGGCGTTCTCATCCAGTATCACCGCGGCAGCAACAACATTCCCTGCCAGAGGCCCTCTCCCGGCCTCATCGACACCGGCTATTAATCGGTATGATCCCTCATCTGCTTCTTTAATTTGCAACCGTAAATTACTCCCTGTCGCTGATTAACTGCAATATAGAACTTGCAGCTGTATTGTTGGCATTTTTACGTAATAACTGGTGAATGCGAGTGTATTCCTGATCGAGTTCAGTCTGCTGTTTTTCATTCTCAAGAAGTTTTTTGACGCCCTGAAATAGGTCTCCCGGATTAACCTGCATCTGCACTCTTTCGTCAACCAGCTTTTTATCTGCCAGGAGATTCGGCAATGAAAAATAGTCAACTTTCAGCATTCTTGATATCAGCGCATAAGATAGTGCAGACATTTTGTAACAGACCAGCATGGGTTTTTTCAGCAGCAAGGCTTCCAGGGTGGCTGTGCCAGATGCAATGATTATAACATCTGCAGCCGCCATGACTTCTCGGGAGCGCTTATCTGTCAATACAACATTTAATGTACTGTACTGTGCTGACAACAGCTTTTCGATCTCTTGTCTGCGCTGATCAGATGCACAGGGAATGACAACCTGCAATTCAGGCCATTGTTGCAAACACAATTCTGCACAACCCAGGAATTCCGGTGCGAGACGTCTGACTTCTCCCTCCCTGCTACCTGGCAATAATGCCAATACTGGTGCATCCGTGGTCAGTCCGAGTCCGGTTTTTGCAATTGTTTTATCAATATTTATACTTTTAAA
>JAYPJO010000028.1:5173-6034 GCA_038128465.1 Gammaproteobacteria bacterium | reverse complement strand
CAAAGGAATGCTGTCTGCCAGTGGATGTCCGACAAAACTGGCTGGTATTTTATGCTTCTCATATACCGGTATTTCAAATGGAAACAGGGTCAGCATCAAGTCTACTGAACGTGCAATCTTATGAATACGTCTGCTGCGCCAGGCCCATACCGAAGGACTGACATAGTGCACTGCTGCAATACCTGCCTGCTTTAATTTTCTTTCTATGGTCAGATTAAAATCCGGCGAATCAATTCCAATGAAGACATCAGGCTTGTGCAGGATAAAATGTTTTATTAATTTTTTTCTGATACCCAGCAATTCAGGTAATCGCTTTAATGGCTCTATCAGCCCCATGACAGACAGCCGTTCCATTGGGACCATAGACTGCAATCCCTGCTCCTCCATAAGTGGCCCACCTATACCCTCAAATGCAAATTCAACATCAAGGTCATGACTGCGGGATTTCAAAGCCTGCATCAAACCCGCACCAAGAATATCGCCCGAACTTTCTCCAGCCAATATGCCAATGCGTAAGGTTTTAGTCATTGATCAGGTTAACGGATGATGCCTTTACTTGAGGCTTTCACAGAATCTATCAGCACCTGAATTTCAGGATAAGATTCTGTCATGGGCTGAATCTCAGTTAATGCCTGATCCGTTGTCTTACCATCGCGGTACAGAATTTTGTAGGCCTGGCGAATCGCCCTGATGGCTTCCTTGCTAAAACCACGACGCTCAAGGCCGGTACTGTTCACCCCTTTTGCGGCTGGCGGACTACCATTGACGATGATATAGGCAGGGACATCCATGTTGACATGCGTCAATCCACCAATAAAGCTGTGGGCACCGATTTTCAAAAATTGATAAACACCTGAATAT
>JAYPJO010000028.1:2297-5163 GCA_038128465.1 Gammaproteobacteria bacterium | reverse complement strand
CCCAGTCTTCGACCTCGACATGGCCGCTGACAGCGGCATTATTGGAAAAAATCGTATGATTGCCGATTATGCAGTCATGGGCGACATGTGTATAAGGCATAAACAGGTTATCAGAACCAACACGTGTTAAGCCTCCACCTACATCGGTTCCACGGTGAATTGTGGCACCTTCACGGATAACATTATTATCACCAATGCTCAGCAAACTTGCTTCACCCTGATACTTCAGATCAGAAGGATCCTCACCAACCGATGAAAATTGAAAGATCTGGTTATTGCTACCCAAAGTAGTGTTAGACCTGATCACCACATGGGAATGGATGGTACAGTTATCGCCAATAACCACATTGGGCCCGATGATACTCCAGGGGCCAATTTCGACATTACTGCCAATCTTGGCCGTGGGATCTATGATAGGATCTTGTGCGCTCATTTTCTTATAAATTAAATATTATTATTGCTGATTCTTGTTAATTTTTTATTCTTTGCGTTCCGCGCAAAGAATTACAGCTTCAGAAGCCACTTCCCCATCAACGGTAGCCTTACACTGAAATTTATATATTCCCCTTTTCACAGTCAGAATTTCGGCTTCAAGTACCAGCTGGTCACCGGGTACTACAGGGCGTTTAAAGCGAACGGCATCGGCGCCTACAAAATAATAGAGATAACCATCTCTGGGTTTTTTTTCCTGACTCTTGAACCCCAGCACACCAGAAGCCTGCGCCATGGCTTCAATAATCAGCACTCCCGGCATGATTGGCTTACTGGGAAAATGCCCTAGAAAAAATTCTTCATTGGTAGAAACATTTTTATAGGCCTTTATATATTTATTTGGCTCCAGTTCAGTGACTCTGTCTACCAATAAAAAAGGATAACGTTGTGGTAAATATTCTTTTACATCTTCAATAAGCATCATATTGTCACTACCTGGGTTTGCGATTCTGTCTCGCTATTTATCGTTTTGTTCAGTATCTTTTTTAATACGCTTAGCAAGCTCATCGAGTTGACGAAAGCGTACAATATTTTTTTTCCATTCAGCCGTTTCAGACAGTCCGGTCCCTGATGAATAACTGCCTGCTTCCTTTATGGACTGATTAACCAGAGACATGGCAGTCACTGTAACGCCATCTGCAATCTCAACATGGTTGATAATACCAACGGCTCCGGCAATAACACAGTTTTTGCCAATTTTTACGCTGCCAGCAATTGCACTACAACCACATATAACCGTATCACTGCCAATTTCAACATTGTGAGCTATCTGGACCTGATTATCTATCTTTACTCCATTATTAATAACCGTGTCATCGAGAGCGCCCCGGTCGATACAGGAATTGGCGCCAATTTCAACATCATCACCAATAACGACACTACCTAATTGTGCTATTTTAAAATACCTGCCACCATCATGCGCAAAACCGAAACCATCACTGCCAATAACCACGCCAGCATAAATATGAGCACGTTTACCGATTCTGACATCATGAGCAATACTCACATTGCTACCTATATGACTCGACTCACCTATCTGTACATCACCTTCAATAACAGTATTCGCAGCCACAATAGAGTCAGCCCCAATGGAGACATTTTCTGCAATTACCACGTTTTCACCAACCCGGACTCCGCTGCCAAGATTTGCTGAATCAGAAATTCTGGCACTTGCAGCTATGGCTTTGGGCTGCTCCCTTTTTTGGTCAAACAGATGTGAAGCCCGTGCATAACAGACATAAGGGTTATCAACAAGCAACTTGTTGCCGCTGAAACTATCAGCATGTTCTCTGGAAAGGATCACGGCTGAAGCCCGGGTAGCAGATAAATCAGAAAAGTATCTGGGATTATGATAAAAACTCAGGCTGCCTGATCCGGCAGCTTTTAGTGTGGCCAGTCCATGAATTTCTGTTTCCGGATCGCCCGCCAGCTCTGCATTAAGCAGAGCTGCCAGAGTAGCTAGATCATATGGAGGGGAATAAGACACACTTTCCTGACACAGGTCTAATGAGCAGTCTTATTGCTGTTCATTTAATTTTTCAGTGACCCTGGCAGTAATGTCCAGTGTTTGTTTGTAAAAGAGCGCAACTTCAGCTCTCAGAACCACATCAAAATCTTCTTCTTCAACCACATCACTGATTGCCTGGATAAGATTGGAGGAATAAGTCTGCTCAAAAATTTCCCGGCGCTGCTGCACAATTGATTCAACCCGTTGTTCCAGGTATTGATACTGAACCCCTATTTCCTCTATTTGCTCCATGATTTCTCTTTGTTCAGTCTCGCTCATCACCTCGGCATCAACCTGCAGACGCTCCTGTAGTGCTGAGCCTTCCTGGGCCAATTCCCTGATACGGGCTGAATCATCTTCAGTTTCAAGCGTTAACTGATCCTGCACAGCAGCGGCCAGTTCAGAATTATATAATGCAGCGGCCATATCCAGTATGGCTATTCTAGGAACCCCCGTCGCAGCTTCGTCCTGAGCCGATAAATTACCAGCCAAACACAGGCTCAATACCGCAATATAAAATTTAACGTGCTTATTCATGTTTTAACTCACCTAAATTAATAACTGTTACATCCGTTTTGATCAATAGAATCACTGTTGGCTCTCGCGATAGTATATAACTGGCTGAAACCGGCATTTTTTTCTATCTATTCGCCTTTTCATTCGGCTTTTTATCCGATTTATCCGATTTCCGCTTCCCTCTCCTTAGAGGTATTTTTCTTAGAAGCTTTGCCCAATATCAAACTGAAATACCTTTTGTTCGTCAATGATACTGGTATTGAAGGGTTGTGCAAAGCTTAAGGTCATCAGTCCCAGATAACCTGTGAACCAACTCACTGAAATACCGGCAGAATACCTGAGTTCATCAAA
>JAYPJO010000028.1:0-2287 GCA_038128465.1 Gammaproteobacteria bacterium | reverse complement strand
AATTGGAACAGTTATTGAGTGCAACCTGCCTGTCAGTACAGTAACTGGAGAACACATTACCGGCATCGAAAAATATTGCTGACCTTAAATTATCGCGCGCCTCAAGCGGACCTAAAGGAAAAATGATTTCAGCTGTACCAGTCAACTGGATATTGCCACCAAAGGGTTGTGGTCGACCGAAAAATAGCGATTGTGTATTGAGTTCATTTTCAAAGACAGGTTGTCCACTGGCATCAACAACAGGATTACCATTAGCATCAACAGCCGGTGTTAAGCGGTATGCCCTATCCGAATCGAATCGAAATTGAGCATTGCCAAAAGCATCAAGAATCAGATTGCCGTCACTGTCACGCAACAACAACGTTGGCTCATCCTGGTACAGTAAGGCGTCAGTGCTTCTCGGGCCGAGTGTATTCAGTTCAAATCCGCGGATCGAACCAAGTCCACCAGCATAAAAATTACGGAAAAATGGTAACTGTTCTGTACTACCATAGGCATCACCATAACCGAAGGTTCCCTCCATATGAAAAATCCAGCCGGGAGATAAAAATGGCACCAGATTATTCATTGGATAATATGCTTCAGTGAAAAAACGCGCTTTGTAGAATGACAGCTGACTTCCTGGCAAGGCAAATTCAAGGGAAAGGCTCTGCTGGTTTCCGCCGGTTGCAAATATGCCAGGCTGTAACAGATTGTTTCGGTTCCAGTTCAATGTCAGAGTCAGGTCCGTAAATTTATTGCCTTCACGGTCTACAAAGCCCGGGAAAAATGGCCTGAATGCACTGTCTGGCAAAGCAGAAAGCGGTGCTGTTATGGCATCAGCAACGGGCAGAATGTTCCCAGTATTAGGATCAGTAATTTCCCGCAAACGTGCAGGTTGAACCAGGTAACGGGTAATAGTGGGATCCAGAATCGGGCTACCGGCTATTTCCTGCACCGGCCCAAAACCTATTTCAATTTCTGTATTAGTGAGTCCCAACGAAAAACTCAGGCCCTGATTTTCATTGATCGGATATCCAAAGCTCACATTGGCGCCAATTTGATTGGTACTGTATGCAGCCAGGTTTAATTCAGCATAATCTGATTGTGAATAGTTTAATCCAAACCCTCTGCTTACCCCGTCAACGGTATAAAAAGGATCCAGATAATTAAACTGGTAATTTGTATTAAATGCATTGGTACTGACTCCGATACCGACCTGTTTCCCTGTTCCCAGAAAATTTGTTTCCTGAATCTGGGCGCTTAGACTAAGGCCCTGCACCTGCGCATAACCTATGGAAAAATTGATGGAGCCCGACAGCTGTTCCTCAACGGTAAAATCCACATCAATCTGATCAGTTACACCACCAACTTCTGAGGTTTCGTATTCCACTGAAGAAAAATATCCGAGGCGTTCCAGTCGCACCTTGGACTGTTCTATTGCAAGAGTGGATGCAGGCGCACCCTCCATTTGTCGCATCTCCTGACGTAATACTTCATCAACTGTTCTGTTATTGCCTGAAAAACTGATTCTGTTGACATAAGTCCTGTTCCCTGGAATGACAAAAAAGGTAACATCAACCGTACCATCATCCTCATTAACAATCGGCACACCATCAACTTCAGCAAAAAAATAACCTCTATTAGTCAGAGTAGTTGTCATCGCCTCAGCAATCTGGGTTATCAAAATCTGCGAAAACACCTGCCCGGTTTGTACAAACTGCATCAAACCATTCAGGAGCGCTTCTGATCCCACCAGATCACCAGCCAGAGAAACATCATTTATTCGGTAGATTTCTCCTTCATCCACTTTAATTGTGATATAGACTTCAATTCTGTCCGGTGAAAGTGAGACAACTGGCAGGGTAACAGCAAAGTTGACATAGCCCTGGTCCATATAGAATGACTGCAGAGTTTCCAGATCACCAGTTACCGCTTCCCGGGAATAACGATCATCACCTACTATGAATGAAGTAAAATGAGTTTCCCGTAATTCAAATAAATCCAGTAATTCTTCATCGCTGAATGCTTCATTGCCTACAATATTGATGTGCACAATTTTAGAGCGATCTCCCTCATTAACATTGATAAGCAAAGCCACACGGTTACGTTCCTGCTCAGTTATTTCAAGCTCTACCGTCGCACCATAAAGTCCCTGAGCTATATACTGACTTTCCATGGCAATCTGCAATCCTTCAAGTACAGATGGATCAAACAATTCACCAACAACAAGTCCAAGGCTGTTAATGTTTTCCATCAACACCTCTTCAGGAATTGTGTCACTACCTTCTATTTCAACACTACTGAT
>JAYPJO010000027.1:11366-14782 GCA_038128465.1 Gammaproteobacteria bacterium | reverse complement strand
GTGCAGTCCATCTGTGATGAGCACACTGAGATTCTTGTACAGTTAATTGGTCATGTAGCCCTGCTTTACAGGGCAGCAAAAAAACCTGATCCCAGATTATCGAATATTCTTCGCCATAAACAGGCCTGATCCATTTGTAGCCAGGCTGATTAATAACATTGCCAGATTTTTTTTAGAGTATTTAATCTGACTCAAAAAACTAACTGCCCTGATCAAGGCCATCAAACTGATTTTTTTATCAGTTCATCCCGATGATTCGGCTCGTTACCAACAAAGAAACTATGATCGACGCCATTTAAAAACTGACTTATTTGTGTTCTACAGTTTCAATTTCGTATTCGATATCGCCGCCGGGTGCCTTTACGACAATCTCATCGCCTTCAGCCTTACCCATCATTGCACGGGATATGGGTGAACCAACAGAAATTTTATTATTTTTGACATCGGCTTCATCTTCGCCAACGATCTGATAACTGACACTTTCTTCAGTATCCAGATTGGACAGGGTTACTGTTGACCCGAAAATGACTTTGCCGGTGTGAGGGATCTTGGTGATGTCTATAATTTCTGAATCGGCCAGCTTACCTTCTATTTCCTTGATACGACCTTCACAAAAACTTTGCTGTTCGCGGGCAGCATGATATTCAGCATTTTCCTTTAAATCACCGTGCTCACGTGCTTCTGCAATAGCCTGAACAATCTGTGGCCGTCGTTCAGTTTTTAATTCATTGAGTTCTGCTCTGAGCGCTTCTGCACCACCGGCAGTCATGGGTACTTTTCTCATGACGCTTTCATGATCCTCTCATGCTTTTTTCAGTTTATTTATACTGCTTGATTAATGTACAGAGGCCGTTAAATCCTGCAGGCTGTTCACTGTTATATCACCGCCAAAAACCAAAGCATCACAAACTGCCATCGCACTGGCTATGGTTGTTGTGCAATACACACTGTTGCGCAGGGCTGTACTTCGAATGGTCGCTGAATCGGCAATCGCCTGTCGGCCTTCAGTAGTGTTTACGATAAGGTCTATTTCATCATTTTTCAACATATCGACGATATGCGGTCGGCCTTCCATGACTTTATTCACTTTTTGAACCGGTAATCCTGCATCGGCAATGACTTTGGCGGTGCCCCCGGTCGCGCAGAGTTTGAAGCCAAGTTCATGGAAATTTTTTGCAACTGTCGGCAGATCAGCTTTGTCAGAATCTTTAACACTGATAAATACCATGCCGCCCTTTTTGATATTCTGTTCGCCGAGACTTTGTGATTTATAATAGGCCTCAGCAAAGGTGGATCCGGTACCCATCACTTCGCCAGTGGATTTCATTTCCGGCCCGAGAATTGGATCCACTCCCGGGAATTTATTAAAGGGGAAAATCGCTTCTTTAACCGAATAAAATGTCGGCACTACCTCTTCTGTAAAACCAAGCTCTTCCAGAGTGGAACCTGCCATGCATTTGGCAGCAATTTTAGCGAGTGATTCACCAATGCATTTGGATACAAAAGGCACAGTTCTGGATGCCCGGGGATTCACCTCAATGATATAAATTTCCCCATCCTGATAAGCCAGCTGCGCATTCATCAGACCAACAACGCCAAGCTCGATGGCCATCTTAATACACTGCTCACGAATTTCATTCTGGACGTCCACGGGTAAGCTGTATGGTGGTAGTGAACAGGCAGAATCACCCGAATGTACACCCGCCTGCTCAATATGCTGCATGAGTGAACCAACCACAACCTGCTTGCCGTCACTGACTACATCTACATCCATTTCAATTGCTGAATTCAGGAAGTAATCCAGTAACACCGGACTTTCATTGGAAACCTGTACTGCTTCTTTCATGTAGCGTTTGAGTTCAGCTTCGTTATAAACAATCTCCATGGCCCTGCCGCCCAGTACATAGGACGGTCTCACTACCAGTGGGTAACCAATATGTTCTGCCTCAGTGATAGCCTGTTCCAGGCTGCGGACGGTGGCATTGGGAGGCTGCATCAGACCCAGTTTCTGAATCATCTGCTGGAAGCGTTCGCGATCTTCAGCACGGTCAATGGCATCTGCGGTTGTGCCTATGATGGGAACACCAAGTTGTTCAAGACTGGTCACCAGTTTCAACGGTGTCTGTCCGCCAAACTGTACAATGACTCCCTTAGGCTGTTCGATATGCACAATCTCCAGCACATCTTCCAGAGTAATGGGTTCAAAATAGAGACGATCAGAGATGTTGTAGTCAGTTGATACAGTCTCCGGATTACAGTTCACCATGATGGCTTCAAAGCCCATTTCCCGCATGGCAAGTGCGGCATGAACACAGCAGTAGTCAAACTCAATTCCCTGCCCGATGCGGTTGGGACCGCCCCCCAGTACAATAATTTTTTCGCTCTCACTGACTTCAGCCTCACATTCCTCTTCATAGGATGAATACATATAGGCCGTAGTTGAACGGAATTCGGCAGCACAGGTATCAACACGTTTATATACGGGCCTGATATCCAGTTCATGGCGTCTATCGCGGATGGTTTTTTCATCGCTCTGTAAAACAGCTGCCAGTCTGCTATCTGAAAAGCCTTTGCGTTTAAGTCGGAACAAAGTGTCTCTGTCCAGAGTGGACAAACCATTTTCTGCCAGTGCTTTTTCTTCCTGAATAATGTCTTCAATCTGAATTAGGAACCAGGGATCAATCGCCGTGTATTCAAACAGGTCTTCTACAGTCATGCCTTTTCTGAACGCATCAGCTACATAACGGATTCGATCACTGCCAGCTTCCTTGAGCTCACGCAGCAAAATATCATCGGCATCACTGGAATCGATATCATGGATGGGGTCAAAACCACTGATACCAATTTCCAGACCACGCAGGGCTTTTTGTACCGACTCCTGGAAAGTACGGCCAATGGCCATTACTTCACCCACTGATTTCATTTGTGTGGTCAGACGATCTGGAGCCTGTGGGAATTTTTCAAATGTGAACCGTGGAATCTTAGTCACCACGTAATCAATGGTCGGTTCAAAGGATGCCGGTGTCGCGCCTCCGGTAATTTCGTTACGCAGTTCATCCAGGGTAAATCCAACTGCCAGTTTTGCAGCCACCCGGGCAATCGGGAAGCCCGTGGCTTTCGAGGCCAGTGCCGAGGAACGTGACACCCTTGGATTCATTTCAATAACCACCAGACGGCCATCTTTGGGATTGATACCAAACTGCACGTTGGAACCGCCTGTCTCGACACCAATTTCACGCAATACCGCAATCGCAGCATTTCGCATGATCTGAAATTCCTTGTCCGTCAGAGTCTGTGCAGGTGCTACTGTTATGGAATCCCCGGTATGTACACCCATGGGATCAAAGTTTTCGATGGAACAGACGATGATGCAGTTGTCATTCTTGTCCCTGACAACTTCCATCTCAAACTCTTTC
>JAYPJO010000027.1:537-11356 GCA_038128465.1 Gammaproteobacteria bacterium | reverse complement strand
TACTCTTTCCAGCCAATCAAAGATTCATCGATCAATAACTCATTGGTTGGACTCAGATCCAGACCACGTTTACAGATTTCCTCAAATTCTTCCTTGTTATAGGCAATACCGCCACCACTGCCTCCCATGGTAAATGACGGACGGATAATGCAGGGAAACCCCAGGGCCTGCTGTGCTTCCAGGGCTTCTTCAAGATTATTGGCTATTCTGTGCTTGGGCGTTTCCAGCCCAATGGCAACCATCGCATCATCAAATAATTCCCTGTCTTCTGCCTTGTCAATGGCTTCCTTTTTCGCGCCGATTAATTCAACGCCATACTTTTCAAGTACGCCGTGTTTGTTTAAATCCAGGGCACAGTTGAGCGCTGTCTGACCACCCATAGTTGGTATCAGGGCGTCGGGTTTTTCCTTGGCAATTATTTTTTCAATCACTCTCCATTCAATCGGCTCAATATAGGTTGCATCTGCCATATTGGGATCGGTCATGATGGTAGCGGGGTTTGAATTAACCAGAATGACCCGGTAACCCTCTTCTCGTAAGGCCTGGCAGGCCTGTGCACCGGAATAGTCAAATTCGCATGCTTGTCCAATGACGATAGGACCCGCACCAATAATTAATAAACTGTTAATGTCTGTACGTTTAGGCATGCCAGTTGTTATTTCTCTCGTTCATTCATCAGCTCAATAAAATGGTCAAAAACCGGGGCTATGTCATGCGGACCCGGACTTGCCTCAGGATGGCCCTGAAAACCAAAAGCCGCCTTGTCTGTACGGTGTATTCCCTGCAGGGAGCCATCAAACAGGGAATGATGGGTTGGTTCCAGATTGTCGGGCAAACTGGCTTCATCCACAGCAAAGCCATGATTCTGGCTGGTGATAAAAACACGTCCTCCTTTGACATCTTTTACCGGATGGTTGGCGCCATGGTGTCCCAGTTTCATTTGTGCAGTAGTGGCACCGCTGGCAAGTGCCAGTAACTGATGACCCAGGCAAATGCCAAAGACTGGTTTCTCAGTTTCAAGAATTTCTCTGATTGCATCGATAGCATAATCACAAGGTTCAGGGTCCCCCGGGCCGTTTGAAAGAAAAACGCCATCCGGATTCATTGCCAGCACGTCGCTGGCTGCAGTCTTTGCAGGTACCACTGTAACCCGGCAGGCGCGATCCCTGAGCATACGTAAGATATTTCGCTTCACGCCAAAGTCATACGCCACAACATGGTATTCAGGTGCTGGTGGTTCGGCACTGTGACCCTTATTTAACTGCCAGCTGCCTTCACTCCATTCGTAACTCTCAGTACAGGTAACTTCCTTCGCAAGATCCATTCCCACCAGGCCGGGAAAATCCGAAGCAGCCTGTTGAGCTTTTGCTAGTGCCGCATCAATATCATCATCAATAATATTTCCGGCCAGTAAACAGCCATTGGTTGCTCCCCGATCACGCAGGATGCGTGTCAATCTTCTGGTATCGATATCAGCAATAGCCACAATATTACGTTCTCGCAAATATGTATCCAGACTGAGTTCGTTTCGGAAATTACTGGCCAACATGGGCAGATCCCTGATGACCAGTCCCGCAGCCCAGATATTGCCTGACTCTTCGTCTTCAGCCGTAGTTCCTGTATTACCGATATGCGGATAGGTAAGTGTCACTATCTGTTTGGCATAGGAAGGATCCGTCAGAATTTCCTGATAGCCGGTCATCGCCGTATTGAATACCACTTCTCCGGTTGATAAGCCTTCAGCGCCAATAGCTTTGCCTTGAAATACTGAGCCATCTTCCAGGACGAGAATTGCTGATTTGTAGGTGTTCGTCGGCAAAATAAACTTCCTCAGTTTATTGCTGGTTAAATCAAATTGATTGGGAGAGTGAATCCTGAGGCTAGACTAAATGCGTTGGTTTTATCATTTAGTTTTAACTGAAATTTTCCTAAAAATAATTCCTAAAAAAAAGCGGAAAGAGCATAAACTCGTTCCGCTTTTTTCAAAATTTTTCCTGTTCAGGACCACTCATCTTGAGCGAGTATTTTACGAAAAAACGGCTTCAATTGTCCAGTAGAAATATAGACGGATAAAGCTAAAAAGTGATTTCAATTCTAATCTGCTCTTTACTGAAGCAGCTGCGCAATAATTTCAGAGGCCATCCTCCGGTAGGATCCAGTTTGAATTTTTCTGTTACTTGCTAAGATGATAAAGGGAAATATAAACCGAGCCTCTACCCGCCGACCTGAAAAGCTTGACAATAAAAATTAAGTGATTTATTTTTGATATCACTTAAATATCATTTATAGGTGAAATCATGATTAAAGAAAAAAAATTATATAGCTTTTCCGGGCTGACTGTTGCAGTTGTATTGTTTTTGGCTCATTGCCTGGCGGTCTATATAGGTGTCTCACGATTTAACCCTGTTGATGGCGCATTCCTTGATCTGGTTATTCTGGTGTTGCCCAACATACTGATTGGTGCACTTTGGATCGGTTTATACATGGTTCAGCCTAACTCTGCCAGGGTGGCACAATTTTTTGGGGCCTATGTCGGCAGCGATAAAAATGCTGGTCTGCGCTGGGCCAACCCTTTTTATCGAAAAAAAGAAATCTCATTGCGTATCAGAAACTTTGAAAGTGATAAACTCAAGGTGAATGATGAAAAAGGTAATCCTATTGAAATTGCTGCTGTTGTGGTCTGGCAGGTGGTGGATTCAGCAGAGGCCATTTTTGAAGTGGATGACTATATCAGCTTCGTTAAAATCCAGAGTGAGGCTGCACTGAGGAAAATGGCAACCTCTTACCCCTATGATGATTTTGAGCATGGGGAAATTGCCCTGCGCAGCCATGCGGAAGAAATTACTCAGTCCCTGCAAAAAGAAATCCAGAGTCGACTGGATAAAGCAGGTGTTACTGTCATTGAAACCCGAATTAGTCATCTGGCCTACTCCCCAGAAATTGCCAGTGCCATGTTACAGCGTCAGCAGGCCAGTGCGATCATTTCTGCAAGGGAACGTATCGTTGAAGGTGCAGTCGGCATGGTGCAAATGGCATTAACCAAACTCAGTAATGAAAATATTCTGGAACTAGATGAAGAACGTAAAGCTGCCATGGTCAGTAATCTGCTGGTGGTATTGTGTGGCGACAAGAACACGCAACCCGTTGTTAACACTGGCACCCTTTATCAATGAGCAGCCGTAAAGCATATCCCTTACGTATTAACGAAGATATCCTGGCGGCTGTGCAACGCTGGAGTGATGATGAATTACGTAGTCTGAATGCCCAGATTGAATTCATCCTTCGTAAGGCGCTGGTGGATTCTGGCAGAGTTAAACTGGTTGAAAAGGTGATTACCGAAGTTGTCGATGTCTCTGAAGAAAAAGACAAAAACTAGTTGTTTTAAATTCTTTCCAGGTCGGTCCAGTAAACCTCGCGGTCTTCAGCCATATCTCTAATGTAAAAAGCATGCCCCTGCAATTCAAAGCTGATGGCTGACTGCATGGGTATGCCATCGACCAGGTCAAAACGTATGGAAAAAAAGCCATCTTCAATTTTTGACAAAAAGAATGGCGAAAAAGATTCTACGACACTAACCTGCAGTTCCCTGATATATTCAGCTTCGGTATCAAGCACCAGCGTGCCCTGCAAGTTCTCATAAATTTTTTCCCGGCCTTCTTCGATAGCCTGAAACCCAAGGTACAGCAATGCACCTTCCTGTTTTATAAAGTGCAGACTCTCAGTCACAATCATATCCAGAAAACGTTCCTTCTCATTACCTTCTTCTTCATCTTCAACCGGTCTGTTCTGGTTACGTTCCCGGCGCCGAAGTGCTCGCTGCCTCCTTTCCATATGTTCCTCTAGACGTTCTTCCGAAGGGGGCAGACCGTTGACGGCAAGAAGGCGTTCACTTTCAATAAATGGCAGACTGGTGTCCCGGCGATAAGTACGGGTTTCATGCTCAATTTTGTCGTCAATTGTATAGGTAAAAGCCCAGTTACCCTCATAAATATTCTCTATCTTGTAAACATATTCAGTCACCAGATCAAGATAAGCCTGGTTTGTTGCCGACTGGGCAAAGCTGGTTGCTGACAAAAGAGACGCGCAGCAATACAGGAACAATTGAAGCATGTTGTTTGGCAGTCTCATCGGTTCAGTTCACCCATAAACACCTTGATAAGATTTACTCATGGCCTGTTGCAATTGGTCTGTCCGGATCTATTATCCACTCACTCCAGGAGCCCGCATACAGTTCGGGCTCTTTCAGCCCGGCGATGCGCATGGCAAGAATATTATGTGCTGCGCTCACTCCGGAACCACAATAACATACGACCCGTTTCTGATCAGTCGATGTGGCTGACGTAAATTTTTCCCGCAACTCATCCGGCGATTTGAAAGTTTTATCATCATTCAGATTCGCGCTTGTTGGTGAGCACGTTGCGCCAGGAATATGACCGGCAACCGGATCTATTGGCTCTACCTCGCCCAGGAATCTTGGTTCTTCACGGGCATCCAGCAGCAACTGCTTACTGGCATCCAGCCCGGCGATATCTATGCTCTGGCTGATGGCAGGAAGCGAAGCATAATCAAAATCCGATACTGGTTTTGCTGCAGGAATCTCCTGTTCTGTTTCTCCCCCAGCCTGCAACCAGGCCTGCCAGCCACCGTTGAGCGCTACCACATTGTCATGCCCAATCCAGCGTAACAGCCACCACATCCTCGCGGCCATGACACAAGCCATATCATCATAAACAACAACTTTATGTTGCGGCGTGATACCCCACTGTTGCACTTGTGCAATCCATGTATTTTTATCGGGTAAAGGATGCCTGCCCGTTTTTTCTGGTATGACCGGACTACTTAACTGCCGGTTCAGGTCGGCATAAATTGCACCGGGTATGTGCCCTTCCTGATAAGCTGCAAAGCCTGCATCAGCATCCATTAAATTAAACCGGCAATCGAAAATCAGCGGCTGATGTGTATCAGCCAGGCTTATTTGTATTAAGGCTTCTGGGTCAATCAGATATTCCATATTACTCGGCTACTCCTGCTTTAATTAATTCTATGCGTATTTACTCTACACCTTTTCCATGCCCTGACTGGCACTCTCAGGTTCGAGCAGACGTGAGGTGATAGTTCCAGCTGTCATGGCGCCACTCACATTCAGCGCTGTTCTGGCCATATCAATAAGCGGTTCAATTGATATTAACAAAGCAACCAGCACCACCGGAAATCCCATAGCAGGCAGGACCAAAAGTGCTGCAAAGGTTGCACCGCCACCGACACCAGCAACACCCAGTGAACTGATGGTAACTATTGCAACCAGCATTACAATAAAACCCGGGCTGGTGGGGTCAACTCCCATGCCAGGCGCAATCATGACAGCGAGCATGGCCGGATAAATACCGGCACAGCCATTTTGCCCGATGGTCGACCCGAAACTGGCAGAAAAATTTGCAACAACAGGTGAATTGCCAAGCTGGTTTATCTGCGTTTCCACATTCAGTGGAATCGTTGCCATTGAACTACGGGAAGTAAAAGCAAAGGCCAGCACCGGCAAGACCTTTTTGAAATAATCCAGGGGACTGACTTTGAACATAAACAGCAACAAACCGTGTATCAGGAACATAATCAGGATGGCGATATACGATGCCACAATAAAATTAAGTAAATCCAGAATATCTGACAGGGCTGAACTGGCTGCCACATTGGTTATT
Organism: Gammaproteobacteria bacterium; assembly: GCA_038128465.1. Lineage (GTDB taxonomy): Bacteria > Pseudomonadota > Gammaproteobacteria > Pseudomonadales > Pseudohongiellaceae > UBA5109. The sequence goes on along the minus strand of JAYPJO010000027.1, from coordinate 5,660 downwards.
AATGCAAGGACACCATAGGGTGTAAAACCAATGACCAGTCGCACCAGCTTTAGCACCAAAGACTGTGCTACATCGATGAATTGCCTGAATACTGCACCTTTTTCTGGATCGTCCCTGGTCATGTGCAGGCCGGCAATGCCGAGCAATATGGCAAAAATAACAACAGCAATAACCGAGGTATCTCGTAAGCCGGCCAGATCATAAAATATATTTTGTGGCAGGAATGAACTAATCAAATCAGGAAAACTCAGGGCACTCAATCCAGCCTGGCGATTTATCAGTACTTCTTCCCGGGCCAATTCCCTGGTACCCTGGGTCAGCCCTTCAGCACTCAGGCCAAACAGCAGACTGATAACAATACCAGTAATAGCGGCAAGCATCGTGGTAAATAAAAGCAGGCCGATAACTGAAATACTGATTTTTCCCAGATTTGCCATCTCCGTCAGCTTTATCACTGCCGCGAGGATGGATACCAGAATCAGGGGCATAACAATTAAACGCAACAAACTGACATAAGCCGTTCCAATGACATTACTCCATTCAAGTGTTGCCGAAATCACTTCAGGTGCAGACTGGTAAAACAATTGCAGCACAATGCCAAAAAACAGACCTATAAACAGGGCCGTAAATACACGCTGCCCCAGGCTAAAGCCCTTGCTGGACATACTGATCAGGACATAAATCAATCCGGCAAACAGTAAGAGATTAATTATTACCATGGTGTTCATTATATTTCCGGTTCTGTTCTATTTGTTAGGGAATGCCTGGTGTTGGTTTATTTCCTGTAAAGCATGTTGTAGCAGTGTCTTGCCTGGCTCCATCCTGGGCCAGGTCGATAAACCAGAAGGATGAGGCAAAGGAACCACATCAAAGTGATGTGACTTCCATTCAATGGCAAATGTTTTACCCACCACCTCGGTGAGTTTATCAAAGCTTAAAAATTGTTGTATGGCTAATTTACCAACAGCTATAACCAGCTCAGGCTGCAAAATTTCAAAATCTTTTTGTAACCAGCTCCTGCAATTAGTGATTTCATTCTGATTCGGAACCCTGTCACCCCCTTTCGGGTTTTTCCCTGGATAACAGCGACAGACTGCTGTCATGTAGACCAACTTCCTGAAGCTTTCTTCATCCAAACCCGTACTTTCCTGGAACCAGCCAAACAGTGTTTTACCGGCTGTCCAGGCAAAGGGTCGCTGTAAAACCGGTTCCTTGATACCGGGAGCCTGCCCGACCAGCATGACCTTGCTCAGTACCGGCCCACAACTGACCACAGGTTTATGCATGTCCGGACACTTTGTACATTGCCGCAAAGCATCAACATGTTTAATGAGTAAATGAGCCGTCATTCATACAAACCAAATGGATTTCGAAGTTGCTAGCATACACAAAAAGCAAAAAAGTGTTGACTAGACTGACTAGTCGGTTGAGGTTTTTGAATACATTTACCATAATGCGGATATTGGTCAACCCCATGGGGGTATAATTTACCAGCATACACTGCATCAAAGCTCTGAATTTGAATTACCAGACATTCCCGAAGAACGTGACGGTCAGAATAAAGACTGAGTAGATTTACAATCTATCTTTGAATTAATAAGGACATCAAATTGAGCATAAATACCTCCGCTGCTTCTCAGCCAGGTGCACTACCCCGGATAAGCAATCGACCGAACCTGGCGATTGCCGGCATCCTGAGCATCTTGCTGATCATCTACCTGACAGTAGGTTACGGCTGGCGCCAGAGTAGTTTATTTGTCGTCGGTCTCTTTGCTGGTGTGGCTTTGTATCATGCAGCCTTTGGCTTTACCGGTGCCTGGCGCGAAGTGATCGTGACAGGTCGCAGTAAAGGCCTTCGCGCTCAAATGATCATGCTTGGGATTACCGTACTGATATTCACTCCATTGATCAGCCTTGGCGAATTTGGTGGTATCAGCCTGCGTGGCAACATTTCGCCGTTAAACCTTGCTGTCATTAGTGGCGCGTTCATTTTTGGTATCGGCATGCAACTCGGCGGTGGCTGTGCCTCCGGTACACTATTTACAGCCGGTGGTGGCAATGCACGTATGTTGATTACACTGGCCGCCTTTATCTGTGGATCAGTCATTGGCACCTGGCAATGGTCTCTGTGGCAGGATGTCCCTGGACTTGAACCAGTATCCTTGTTGCAAAGTTTTGGTGTGCTGCCAGCCATTCTGATCAGTTTTGTCCTGTTTGGAATAGTCTGGTTTGTTGCTGCCGCCAATGAAAAACGACGTCACAATGAGGTGCAAAGTAGCTGGCAAACAGATACCAGTCAGTCCTGGTTGCGTGGACCCTGGCCTGTCATTATTGGTGCTGTTGCCCTTGCCGGGGTTAATGTCGCGACTCTTCTTTTAGCCGGTCGCCCCTGGGGTGTAACCTCGGCGTTCGCACTCTGGGGAGCAAAACTGGCTGGTTTTATCGGTATAGACGCCACGGCCTGGGCGTACTGGCAACGACCAAATATGTTGGCCGCCCTGGATCGTAGTATATTTGCAGATATCACGTCAGTGATGAATTTTGGCATAATAATTGGCGCACTCTCTGCTGCCAGTCTGGCAGGTAAGTTTGCACCATCGTTCAAATTACCCTGGCGCTCTGTGTTTGCTGCCATCATTGGTGGGGTTATGCTTGGTTATGGTGCCAGAATTGCCTTTGGCTGCAATATCGGCGCCTATTTTAGCGGCATCAGTTCGACCAGCCTGCATGGCTGGTTATGGTTTGTTGCTGCGTTTATTGGCAGTTCACTGGGAACACGCTTGCGACCCTGGTTTGGTATGAATTAAACCAGGAAAGCTGCTGTTACAGCCCTAACACATCTTGCATGTTATACAGGCCATTTTCCTTGTCCTGCAACCATAAGGCAGCACGCAAGGCACCTGCTGCATAATTCATACGGGAGCTGGATTTGTGCGTGATCTCAATTCTTTCACCATGACTGGCAAACATAATAGTGTGATCACCCACAATATCCCCTGCCCGAATCGATTCAAACCCGATGGTAGTATCCTTACGCTCACCGATAATGCCTTCCCTGCCAAAAACAGCTATATCTGACAGGTTCCGGCCTAGCGCTTCGGCTGCTATCTCACCCATATGCAGCGCAGTCCCGGAAGGGGCATCAACTTTATGCCGGTGATGGGCCTCTATAATTTCGATGTCACTGGATTCACCCAACACCTTTGTCGCCTGTTCAATCAGTTTGAACATGACATTTACACCCACACTCATGTTTGGCGTAAAAACGATGGGGATGATTTCGCTGATTTCCTTGATATGATCCTTTTGCGCATCGGTAAAACCGGTTGTGCCAATCACCATCTTCTTGTTGTAACGGCTGCACAGATCCAGGTGCATGATGGTGGCTTCGGTACCGGTGAAGTCAAACAGCAGTTCAAAATCATCCATGACCTGCTCAAAGTCATCAACAGTGACTACATGCAGAGGATCAACGCCTCCAATCAGACCAACATCTTTCCCAAGGTCCGGACTGTTTTCGATTACTGATGCTGCACCTATGTTAATTTCTGGTGTTTCATCAATTTCCTGGATTAGTGCCTTGCCCATTCGACCATTGGAGCCGCCAATTGCTACGTTCAACATAATCTTTACCTGCTGTTTCGTGAATAGTGACTATTCTATTACATGTCCCGGACCAGAAGTACATTTGATATTGAGTACATTTAATATGCATCAAAACAGATAAGCTGTGTTACTCGGCCATGTAATGTTTAGCACTGACAGGCTTCATCAGGTAATTGCTAACGAGGCCGATTGCCAGCATCACGGCCATCAGGTACATGGTTGTGTTGTACAAACCTGGGGTGGGATCAATCGTACCCTCCGGTACAATTTCCATCAGGCGCGCGATGGTAACTGTCTGGGCGGCAACCAACTGATCAAGCTCCTCCAGACCTGCACCGAATTGTGCTTCAAAGGCCGCCGGAGTTGTCTGGGTCACCAGATCATTGATGGCCCTGCTTATGGCTGATTCACGCAAGGAAGTAATGGCCAAGGGGCCAAGCACACCGGCGGTACTCCAGGCGGTCAACAGGCGGCCATGTATCCCCCCTACATATTTACTGCCAAATACATCGGCAAGATAGGCAGGTATAGTGGCAAAGCCACCACCATACATGGTGAAGATAATCATGGTTGCCCCGTAAAATAAAACCAGCCAGGTTACCGCAGGATTTACGCTCACCTGCTGCGCGGCAAAAGGAACCGAACAATACAGCACAATACCCAGAGCAAAAAATATCCAGTAAGTGTTCTTGCGACCAATATAATCTGAAGAGCTGGCCCAGATAAATCGCCCCACCATGTTGAAGACGGAAATCATGCTGACATAGGTTGCCGCAAATGCACCATCAACTATTGTCGGTAGCGTCGTGCCAAATATTTCACTCATCATAGTACTGGCTACACCCAGCACACCAATACCGGCTGAAACATTCATACAGAGAACTATCCAGAGCTGATAAAACTGTGGCGTTTTTAGTGCTTCATCAATATCAACATTATGTGTAGTAACCATGCTGCGCGCCTCGGATTCTTCGGTTGGCGCAATATAGCCATCTGGCTGCCAGTTTTCTGGTGGCACACGATAGGAAAATGCCGCGATCAGCATCACGATGAAATACAACACACCTAAAACCAGAAATGTTTGTGACACTCCAACAGAACCCGTGCCGACAACATAGACCCCTTCCGGACCCGGTACCATCATGCTGGCCACATCATTGGCACCGATAACGACGACTTCCAGTTGTTCTCCAGCCTGCTCAACGAAACGGCGACCAGCCTGAGTAATCAGGTTCATTTCTTCAATGCCACCTAGATATTGTGGTGCTTCATAAAACAGCTGGATAAAAAAGCGCTTCAGGGGGGCACCAATCATGGCACCGCCACCAAAACCCATGATTGCCATACCCGTTGCCATACCCCGACGGTCGGGAAACCAGCGAATCAAAGTGCTCACTGGCGATACATATCCCAACCCCAGACCACAACCACCAATCACCCCATAGCCCAGGTAGAGCAGCCAGAGCTGGTGCCAGTAAATCCCGATTGACCCAATCAGAAAACCACCACCCCAGCAC
>JAYPJO010000027.1:0-527 GCA_038128465.1 Gammaproteobacteria bacterium | reverse complement strand
CCCCAGCACAGGGCAGCAACAACTCCCACCATACGCGGGCCGACTTTTTCCAGCCAGCGGCCCGCAAAAGCAGCAGACAGCCCCAGGGCAACGATGGCAACAGAAAAAATCCAGGTAACGTCCTGCAGACTCCAGTCAGCAGAAGACGGCGCAACAACACCAAAAATTCGGGTCAGAGGTAAATTGAATATGCTCCAGGCATAAACTGAACCAATGCATAAATGAATGGCAATGGAAGCAGGCGGCACTTTCCAGCGGTTAAAACCCGGCCCGGCAATAATGCGCTGTTTTGAAAGTAAAGCAGCCAATTGAACAGGTTTATTCTATTCTTTCAGCTGCCAGCACTTCCAGGAAGGCCTGCTCATAACTGTCAACAGCCTGCAGATAACCTTCCGGATCGTAAAAATTATCCGGACTGTATGCCTGTCCAGGCAGCCATTTGTCATGCAAACCATACTGTTGCGGGTGTGCAGCTACCCAGATATCCACATTCAGGCTTTTCTGATGGGTAAAGGTATGTGCAAAAT
>JAYPJO010000026.1:14016-14890 GCA_038128465.1 Gammaproteobacteria bacterium | reverse complement strand
AACAGTATGCTCAAACAAGCCCTGCACTTGATTTAAAAGAATTTTTCAATGGCGAGTTAAGAGCTTTTGGTATGTTACAAAACAGATCAGGAGTCATGACCAGGCGTTTCACCGCAACCATTGATGCCAGTTGGAACGGTAACGAGGGAATCCTGCAGGAAGAATTCCAGTTTGATGATGGTGAAGTTCAATACCGTACATGGCAACTAAGGGATATAGGTAATCAGAATTACCAGGGTACAGCTGCTGATGTAGTCGGTAATGCCAGCGGCTCAATTATAGGGTCGGTTTTCCAATGGCAATATACTATGGATGTTCCCTATGGTGATGATAGTATCGAGGTTAACCTGGATGACTGGTTGTACCTGATTGATGAAAATCATTTGATCAATAAAACCAGGCTCAGCAAGTTTGGCTTCAGGGTAGGAGAACTGACTCTGTTGATAGAGAAGCTTTGATCTGAGCCGATTATTTTAAAGCAAGATGATGCTGAAATAATGCCAGGTTCTCATCATCTCTGTGGCTCGCCATGATAACAGTTGTCTGTTTCTGCGAATTCAGGTGTTCGAGAAAATACAGGAAACGATGGCGGTTTATCTGATCCAGCCCCTGTGTGGGCTCATCACAAATAAGCAGGGCAGGTTGCTTTACCAGTGCCCTGGCGATCAAAACCAGTCGTTGTTCGCCATAAGCCAGCGCTTTAAAAGACGTAGATGATTTATGCTCCAACCCAATCAGTCTTAACCAGTGTCTGGCATGTTGTTCCTGAACTGGTGAGGTTGCTTCGTAAAGACCAATACTGTCAAAAAAACCGCTCAGTGTTATCTCCAGCGCTGAGCCGGAAACCCGATGATTCCGATGCAGTTCTGGTGAG
>JAYPJO010000026.1:6925-14006 GCA_038128465.1 Gammaproteobacteria bacterium | reverse complement strand
CCCCTGCCGCGTTTGAACCCCATGCCCTGGATGGCAGTGCCATAACACTGGGGGTGATCACAGGTAATCAGGTGTAGCAGTGTAGATTTCCCCGATCCATTAGGGCCTGTCAGTAGGGTATGTTCACCAGGAGCAATGCGCAGGTTGAGGTTATCAAAGATAGTATTTTCGCCATAACTGACCTTTCCTTTTTTAAGCTCGACTATCGGATCAACAGCCTGGAAACTGTCCAGGACCACAGGCCAGGGTGGTAAGGCGTCGGCATCGAATTCAAGCAGGGCATGCAGATCCTGATTTTTTAATATTAGCTCACGTTGACCATTTGCAATTAGCTGGCCTTTTTCAAGGATGGCCACATGCGTATGCCAGTCACTGATTTCATTGAGGTCATTGAGTAAGAAAATTAACTGGCATTCACCCTGATGTGCCAGCTTGGCAAAAAAACCAGTAAGTTCTTTTTTTGCCTGTTTATCCAGACTGTCATAGGGCTCATCCAAAACCAGGTAAGCAGGCTTTTTCAGAAGGGCATGGGCAAGCAGGGCCTTGCGGCTTTCACCGCTACTCAGCAGACGGTAACCCCGATCCAGAATATTCCCGAGTTTTAAAAAACTCAATGATTGGATATCAGTGTCATCGGCATTTAATAGTGAACGTACCGTGGTGCCCGGATCCAGACGATCCATGAAATCGGTATTATCGATTTTCAGTTCGTGTTCATAGAAGGCCTGCTGCTGTTCAAATGAAATCAGCTCGAAGCTGTGCCGGGAATGTTCGGGCAAATCTTGCTGGTCCAGAATAGCTTGTGCCAGATGTTTTTTACCTGAACCATTCCGGCCAATCACAGCCCAGCACTGTCCGGATTCAATGTTCCAGTGATCAATATCCAAGTTTGCGGTTTTATACTGCTGAAAAATCATGAAAATTAGTATCTTAGCGGCTTTCGCCTTGACACTTTAAGCTAATTCCAAGACAATTCCCACCCTTCAAAATTGCTGTCATCTCCCAGCTTTTTTAGAGTTTCAAATTTTAGCGCCCGTAGCTCAATGGGGTATCAAGAGGAAGTACTCGGCTGGAGCTGAGAGATAACAAGAAAGATTTTTTTAAAACACGCACCCGTAGCTCAACTGGATAGAGTACTCGGCTACGAACCGAGCGGTTGGAGGTTCGACTCCTCCCGGGTGCGCCATATACTAAAGCCTGCTTCGCAGGCTTTTTTATATTTGGTTCCATATTGCGAATCGCTGAAATTTTCCAGGAGCTATTCTCCAACACCAAGATATAGCTGGTGAGGTAATGACTGTCCGGCCCGTCAGTCCGATCAATGATGTCATAGCTGCCATTTGCGATTGCTACTTCAGGTGTAATAAAGCGGATATCTGTTACTGTGATTGAGCGAGTACCAGTATTGTTGCGTGAAGAAGCCAGAGAGCCATTAACAACGTCTTCCCGCCCTGAGCGTAAATTTCCTGAAGTGGTTAACTGATCAATATCCCTGGTCAACAGGGCACGAAGTGCTGTTTCATCGTTTGCTGCCCTGGTTTCCAGGAACTGGTTTATCAGATACCTGATAGCAGATTCATGATCAGCATAAGCGGGATTTTGAGCATGAGTGATCGCGCTCAGATAAGCGCCTGACAGTAGCAGAAATATAAATACAATGCGCATGGCGGTAATATCCTAAGGTTTATTAGTGATATCGACTAATTTATGCATTAAGGGTATAAAGAAGCAGCGATAAATACTACTCATTGATAGATACAGGATGAACCATGAAAGCACCCGCAGCCACTTCGTTTTTTTTATTGATATTTAGTCTGCAACTACAGGCTCAGAGTCTGACACAAGGGCCACAGGGTCCAGCATTCTGGGATATTGTGCCAATAACCCTGCCGGATGATGCTCAACGTGGTGATATCTACTGGCTGCAGGAACGACATGATGCCCCTGCTGGTGCCAGAGCCTGGAACGTGGTTTATGTCAGTGAAGGCGCCAGCGGAAATCTGGAGTATGTGTCAGGAGAGGTTTATACCCCGGTTACGCCTGTTCAGGGAGAACGCGATGTTATTATCTGGGCTACCGGAACCACCGGCACACAGGATTCCTGCGCACCATCAAGGACCGAGTTGTTCCGTCCGGATCCCGATTCATCACGTGTTCCTGGTATAGCAGAACTGCTGTCGCGTGGATATGTGGTGGTAATGAGTGACTATCAGGGCTCTGGTGTACCAGGACCTACGGCTTACCTGCAGGGTGCACAGCAGGCCATGGCATCATTTGATATTGCCCGTGCAGCCAGGAACATACCTGAAACCATGGCGGGTACTGATGTGGGTATCTACGGGTTTTCCCAGGGTGGGCAGACAGCTCTATGGGCTGCCCATATCGTCGATGAATACGCTCCGGAATTTAACCTGGTGGGTTCATTGCCACTGGCGCCGGCATCCAGACACCTGGAATTGTCTTTTTATGACCTTGATATACCGGTGAATAGTGGCTATTTCATCATGCGCATGGCAGGACTACAGGTAGGTCATCCTGAATTAAAACTCAGTGATATCCTGACAGAAGCTGGACTGGAAATGCTGACCGCGCAATCCTGGGGCTGCTATGAAATTTTTGGTGCTGCAGCACAGCTGGATGAACCCTATGCCAAACCTGAAGCACTGCAACCCGGCACTGCCTGGCGTGCCTGGCTGGAAGAAAATGATGCCTTCCTACCTATATCAACTGATATTCCATTTTTGATTATCCAGGGTGATGCAGATGTAGATGTGCCTGCCTGGTTAAGCAGGCAGGTTGTGGATGACCTCTGTGAACAGGGCAGCGAAGTGCAATACATAGAGATGGCCGGGGCGGATCACTTTGGCGTGTTTTATCCGGGAGGTGATATGGCATCTGATTGGTTTGATGCACGCTTTGCTGGAGAGCCGATGCAAACCAATAGCTGCATGCAATAATTCCAATTCATGACCGGTAATTAAATGATGAAAAACATATCAGTTTTTATACTCCTGGCTTCGCTTTTTACAAATACGTTTGCACAAAATAACACGGCTGAAGAACAGGCCATCATTGCAGTACTGGATGACTTCCATGCGGCCGCAGCCGCTGCTGATGTTGAGGGCTATCTTGGGCTCATGACTGAAGACGCTGTTTTTCTGGGTACAGATGAACATGAACGCTGGCCCATGCAGCCGGATTTTATCAATTATGTAAATGAGCGTTTTGCTGCAGGCGGCTGGTCATATTATTCAACCAACAAGAATATAAATTTTTCTCAGGATGGGGCAGTTGCCTGGTTTGATGAGAGCAGTATCAGCAACAATACCGGCGTTCATTTTCGCGGTTCCGGGGTACTGTAAAAAATCGACGGTGAGTGGAAAATTGCCCACTACGTACTTAGTGTTCTTCTCTATAATGAATTGTGGGAAGAGGTCATGGAACTGATTACTGTTGAAACAGAAAACAGGGAAAACAGATAAACCATTTACTAGTTTTTTATCTGATTCTTCGTTACTGAAATGGGCTAATGCCTTATTAAATGGAGTTTAAAGTAGAGTCCCAAGATTCATCAACCAGGCAATAAAAATCACCTGCGGCACTGTCAGCAGAGGCAGAAATAAAGCTGTCTTCAAGTTACCTGTTGTATCCTTAAGCACCATGATTTCGGTGGAATCTGTAGAGACTCCAGCCATCAAAAAAGCAAAACCATTGCCGGGGGCATTGGCTCGGTTCAATAAATCTGTAGCGATAGGGACGGAACCTTCAGAACAGACTTCAATTATAGTGGCAACCAGGACAGTTAAACCAAGGCCGGCAAGCGTAGGGCCGAAATAAGTGCCAAAATATTCTGGAGATACAAAAGTTCTTATCAGGCTTGCTAATAAAATGCCAAACAGAATCCAGCGTAGAACCATGCGCGATTCACTGATGCCCTGTTGCAGCATATTCAAGAAAAATGCATATCCAAATTGAGTCTGGCTCAGCAGTCGTTTAGCTTCATGCCAGCATTTGAAGTTTTCAGGAATACTGGTCGTGTTAAAATTTTCAGGTATTTTTCCAGATCGTGCCAAAGCATCAAATAGCATACCTGTACAAACAGCTGCCAACATTGATAAACCAATAAAACTCAGGGTCCACCAGAAACCAATCAGGGAAAATAGTATCAGGGTCAGGGAAAAGGAATTCCAGGGGCTAGCTATCAGGAATGCGATCACCTGACCAATACTTGCACCTCGCTCATAGAGTTTTGCTGCCACCATCAGAATGCCATGACTGCATAGATCCAGTAAGACCCCGGCAGCTGTTGCCCGTAATATGCCTCGAAACCCAGTGTTGCTGCCTAAAATTGATATGACAAATTCACGTGGTACCTGGGTGAGTACAGACAGCATTATTATGCCCAGGGTGATTCCCCACCACATGGTATTGAGTAAATCAAACACTGATATAGCCAGAGTGTTATACCAGGCAAGTACGCGCGTTGACTCCTCAAAAAAAACTACGTACCCATATAGCACCAATACCAGGCTGAGAGATATCCAGAGCAGGTAGTCGATTTTTCTGGGGGCAGGATGGCAACATGAATGAGTGCCGGATTCCATATTGTCTTCTACCTCCTGTTCAGATACGGGCATATAATTAACATTGACTACAATATATGATGATGATTTTATATGGCAGATTATTTTCCAACATAAAGTTTACTGCGGGTTGAGCTATGACAAAAAAATTGTTTTCTACGGTCCTGTTACTTCTTATTACCTGTTTTATATCGGGCAATACTCTGGCGGCAGAAATGGCTGTAGATGTTAGTGGAACCTGGACTGGTGTGGTGAGTCTTGAAAATGGGCAGGAACTTCCTTTCGAGGTGTCTTTTGAGCAGCAGGGGTCAACTGTCACAGGTGTGCTTGCAGGTATTGGCGGGCCGGATATACCAATCAGTAACGGGCGAATTGAAAATAATATTTTGTATTTTTCCAGCGTCCGCCCGATAAATGATGCCCAGGTGCCCTTTGATTACATTGGGGTTAACTCTGCAGACTATCTGAACATCACAATAATCAGGGTAGGGGCCACAGGCCCCAATTCAGTGTTAAGTACGATGACGCGTCGACAGTAAAATTCTAATCCCTGAATCCTGCATTACCATTCATGGTGACAACCAATTCTCGGTATGTGCCTTCCATAGACCAGTTGCCGACATAACCGATAGGAACGACCACACTCTGACCAGGGGAAAATTCATGTCGTGTGCCATCTGGCTCGGTCAGGATCAGTTTGCCACTTAATACATAAACAAATTCCTCAAAGCGAAATGGCAGATTCCGGTGCGTAGTGGTGCCATCTCCTGTAGATTCAAAAATTGAAACGTCAATTTCTTCACCATCAAACAAGGTGGCCACACTGACATGCATTTCACCGTCGATGAGAATATCTTCATATGTATTGGGAACACTGATTAAATCAATTCCAGCCATTTTGTCGGCATCCAGACGTACCGGTGTTGGACTTTCCTGCGCATTAGTCAACGAGCAAAGTGTAAGTGCAAAAATGCAGAAAATATTTTTTTTCATGTGTTTTCCTGTTTTGTTTTTAATTCTTAAAAATAATCGATCAACTTACCGACAAAGAGTCAGTTCGCTCTACAGATCTGTCGTGTTAGCTTTGATGGTATAGGATGGGTGTTTTTATTAACAGTTAAAATTTTGCAGAATATTTTTAAAAATGTGAAACGTTACTGTTAGATCAATGTGTTAATTCTGTATCTAATTTTCAGCTTCATCATTTTCATTGCCCTCTTCATCATCATCGTCATCCATGGCGCCAATAATTTTAAATGGCGCGGTAACAATTGCAGTCCCGACGGAAATTGTTGCACTGGTTAATGCTGCTGCAGTCATCCCAACAGTGGTTGCACACGATGTGCATAGCAAAGTGATCAAAATTAATGCAATTTGGCAAAATTTGGGTTTAAGTTTATTTTTCATGATTCTGATTTTAAGCCCATAATACCTGCAGTATAACCTGTTTAACGTAGCTGTAATGCAATAATTCTCTAGAAGAATGGCTGAAATTTGTTACAATCCCGGCTCATTAATTTAGCTGGAAAGAAGTCGTGGGTTCTGAAAATATAATTTCAGAAGGTTTTAACCTGATGTTAATGGGTATGGGAACCGTATTTGTGTTCCTGACCTTGCTGGTTTTTGTGACTTCTTTTATGTCCTCGGTAATACAAAAATATTTTCCGGAGACCAGTGTCGAAGTGTTGCCAACAGCTGCTACTTCAAATGGTAAGAATAATCCAGCCTTACTGGCCGCCATAAGTGCGGCAATTCATGCTCACAGATCCAACGGATCGAGCAAGTAACAAATAAATACAAATTAGAGCACTGTCATGATTCAAGATAGAGACCCAGTAAAAATTACTGAGCTGGTGTTAAGGGATGCGCATCAATCCCTGTTTGCTACACGCTTGCGTTTAGAGGATATGCTGCCTATAGCAGAAAAAATTGACCAGGTTGGTTTCTGGTCTGTTGAAACCTGGGGTGGCGCAACTTTTGATGCCTGTATCCGTTACCTTGGCGAAGATCCCTGGCACCGCATCAGGGAGCTTAAAAAAGCAATTCCCAATACGCCACACCAGATGCTGTTCAGGGCCCAGAACATTCTGGGTTACCGTCATTATGCTGATGATGTGGTCAGGAAATTTTGTGAAAGAGCAGCAACAAATGGGGTTGATGTCTTTCGAATTTTTGATGCCATGAATGATGCCAGAAACATGGAAACCGCCATCAAGGCGGTAAAAGAAACAGGTAAACATGCACAGGGAACTTTGTCGTATACAATCAGTCCGGTACATAATATCGATACCTGGGTGAGCCTGGCCAAACAGCTGGAAGATATGGGGTCAGATTCTATATGCATTAAGGATATGGCTGGTTTGCTGCACCCCTACGATGCTTATGAACTGGTGACTCGCTTAAAACAGGAAATTTCACTGCCTGTACATGGACACTGTCATGCAACAACGGGTTTATCAGTACCTACTATTGTAAAACAGATAGAAGCTGGGATAGAC
>JAYPJO010000026.1:4208-6915 GCA_038128465.1 Gammaproteobacteria bacterium | reverse complement strand
CACCTACAGAGACAATTAATGCGGTCTATCAGGATCGCCCGGGTGATCCTGGCCTGAACCTGGATCTGCTCGCGGAAATTGCAGAATATTTTCGCGTTGTCAGGAAAAAATATGCAAAATTTGAAGGTGAACTCAAAGGGGTTGATGCTCGAATCCTGCTGGCACAGGTCCCTGGTGGCATGCTTACCAATATGGAAAGTCAGTTAAAGGATCAGCAGGCTTCAGATAAATTACCCGCAGTGCTCGAAGAAATCCCGCGTGTACGTGAAGACCTTGGCAATATAGCCCTGGTAACTCCGACTTCTCAAATCGTTGGGACACAGGCAGTTATCAACGTGCTTACAGGTGAACGTTACAAAACTATCACCAAAGAGACTGCCGGCATTCTGAAAGGAGAATACGGCTCAACACCTTCCCCGATGAATCAAGAATTACAGGCTAAAGTGCTGGATGGAGCAGATCCGGTTACCTGCAGGCCAGCAGATTTACTTTATCCAGAAATGAAAAGGCTGACGGAAGAACTCCGTGAAATAGCCAAAACTGATGGCATCAGACTTGAATCCGGGGAACGTGAAATTGATGATGTACTAACCTACGCTTTGTTTCCAGAAATTGGATTGAAATTTCTGAAGAACAGGGATAACCCCGATGCTTTTGAGCCTGTGCCGACGGAAGAAGTGATATCAGATAATACAGTGCAGGGCAGTGATGGTGCACAGGTCTATACTGTAAATGTTGCTGGTGAGTCTTTTGTGGTTCAGGTAAGTGAAGGCGGGGATGTGAGCAATATCGCGCCAGTTGCGCAGCCAGCTACTAATAATGCACAAGCCGGTGGTGAGGCACTGAATTCACCTCTGTCCGGAAATATTTTCAAAATCAATGTCGAGGTTGGTCAGACTGTCGCCGAGGGTGATGTGCTGATAATACTGGAAGCCATGAAAATGGAAACAGAAGTGAAGGCAGCTAAAGCTGGAGTCATTCAGTCGATAGATGTAGCTGAAGGAAGTTCTGTTGCAGTCGGCGATACTCTGTTAACACTGGCTTAGGGCAGGCTATTGGACAGCATTTCTCAGTTATTTCAGGATACCGGTATCTACCAGCTTGAAATGGGTCAGTTTGTGATGATCCTGGTCGGCCTGTTACTGATATTTCTTGCCATTCGAAAAGGATTCGAGCCATTACTACTATTGCCGATAGGCATGGGCGCGATTCTGGTCAATGTGCCAGGGGCCGGTTTCCTTGCAGAACCTGTCTATGACGCAGCCGGCCACCTGGCAGAACCCGGTGGTATCCTGTATTACATCTATGAAGCTGGTATTGCCACGGGTATTTTTCCACTTGTTATTTTCATGGGGGTTGGGGCTATGACTGATTTTGGTCCCTTGTTGGCAAATCCTAAAACCCTGTTTCTTGGGGCAGCTGCTCAGTTTGGAATTTTTACAACTGTTATCGGTGCTGTGGCTCTCAGTGGTGCCGGGATAATGGATTTTTCTCTGGCCGATGCTGCAGCAATTGGCATTATTGGCGGAGCTGATGGACCTACAGCGATATTTGTTTCAAGCCGGTTAGCTCCAGATCTCTTGGGTGCAATTGCCGTGGCGGCATATTCGTATATGGCGCTTGTACCAATGATACAGCCGCCAATAATGAAAGCATTGACCACAGCCGATGAACGTAGAATTGAAATGCAGCAGCTGCGTCCGGTTTCAAAGAAAGAAAAGATCATTTTTCCTTTAAGCTTGTTAATACTGGTTGCTTTATTTTTACCCAGTGCAGCACCTTTGCTGGGTATGTTCTGTTTTGGTAATTTAATGCGCGAAAGTAAAGTTGTCGACCGTCTGAGTGAGACAACTCAAAATGCTCTTATCAATATCACCACAATATTTTTAGGGTTGGGTGTTGGTTCTAAACTGAGTTCTGACTCCTTTTTGAATGTTGAGACACTTGGTATTTTGTTGCTGGGGGTTGTGGCTTTTGGTATCGGTACTGCCAGCGGCGTTTTAATGGCAAAACTGATGAACAGGCTTTCAGCAACCACCCTCAATCCACTAATTGGTGCAGCTGGTGTTTCTGCAGTTCCCATGGCTGCAAGGGTGGCCAATAAGGTAGGCGCTGAAGCCAACCCACAAAATTTCCTGTTGATGCATGCCATGGGGCCAAATGTCGCTGGGGTAATTGGTTCAGCAGTCGCTGCAGGCGTTATGCTCTCATTTTTTGGTGGCTAGTTGACGCCAAAAATATGCTCAGGTCAGTTCCACCATTATGGGGCAGTGATCCGACCCCATTACCTGGTCCAGAATATCAGCATCTTTTACTCTGTCGATAAAACCTGTTGAGCAGAGGAAATAGTCAATTCTCCAGCCCACATTTCGCTCACGGGCACCGGCACGGTAACTCCACCAGGTATACTTGACCTTATCGGGATTAAGGTGTCGAAAAGTATCCAGAAATTCAGCTGCCGCCAGATTATCAATGCCATCTATTTCTTGCTGCATGTAACCGGCACTCTTATTATAGTTGGCTTTTGGCCGGGCCAGATCAATGTCTTTGTGAGCAACATTCAGGTCGCCACAGACGAGAACCGGTTTCTGTGTTTCCAGTTTTTTCAGATAATTCAAAAAGTCCTGGTCCCATTGCTGTCGGTAAGCAAGGCGTTTTAGCTCGCTGCCTGAGTTTGGTGTGTAAACTGTAACCAGAAAATGATCGG
>JAYPJO010000026.1:311-4198 GCA_038128465.1 Gammaproteobacteria bacterium | reverse complement strand
ACTCAGCACAGATTACCCGGCCTTCCTGGTCGTGTTGCTCTATACCAATATCATAACTAACACTGAGCGGCTCATGTTTGGACAGGATAGCAGTACCGGAATAGCCTTTCTTTACAGCGGAATTTGAAAGTATGTGGTAAGTATCCAGCTCCTGTAGTGCTTCACTGACTTGTTCAGCTTGTGCTTTGGTTTCCTGCAGACACAAAATGTCCGGATCCAACTCTTTAATCTGGGAAATAAAGCCTTTTTTGACAATGGCTCTGACGCCGTTAACGTTCCAGGATATTAACTTCATATAAGTCCTTGATATAAATAGGTTAAAATTTGCATTTAATGATTTGATTTGTCACAAATAAAGTGTGGAATAACTGTGAATTATGCATGACTTGGATTGAAAATACCTGTTGAAGTTCATACTATTACAAGCAAGTAATAGGCTGGTTGAAAGGCTTGTTTTTACTGAAGTTTAGAAGGTATCATGAGCTGCTTCTGCGGATTTAGATACTTTTAAAATTGTAGGTTGAAGTGGTTGGTGTGGTGCCTGCTTTGATTTACGAGAAAACATTGAAATGTCGAAACATTGGCCGCACCAGATAAAATTGAGGAGATTAATTATGAAGCAACGCAAACAAAACCTGATTACCGCGTTTGTTCTGTCACTGGGTTTTACCCTGTTCGCTACAGGTGCAGTTAACGCTCACCATTCTTTTCCAGCGACTTACATTATGGACCAGACCCAGACAATTGAGGGCACAATGGTTCAGTTTCTGTTCCGTAACCCGCATTCGTTTGTGCATGTCATGGTTTCAGATGAGGAAACCGGTGAAAACCAGCGTTGGGCAGTTGAGTGGGGTGGTGCCAGTGCTCTGGCCGGTTCAGTAGACCGTTCAAGCCTGAAACCAGGCGATCAGGTTCGAATCTCTGGTCAGCCAGGTCGTAACCCTGAAGATCATCGTTTACGTATGCAAAGCCTTGAAGTTATCGATGGCGACTTCGTATGGGAAGGTGACTTCGATTAATAGAGTTATATCAATTTATTGATTTTCTAACTTCTGACACTAACGGTTTTTAACAGAGCCGTTAGTGTTTTTGTTTTAGAAGCACTGAATTTGTCAGACCAATTCATTAAGAGTTAAGATTTTATGTCCTTCCATCTCAAAAAAGTTTTTCCCGTTTTGTTGTTGAGTGCTTTGATTGCACCGGTTTTTCAGGCCCAGGCAGGTATAGCCGGTTACTGGGCTCCAATTTTCCATGAAGATTTTGAAGAACGCTTGCCTGGTCCGGAAGCAGGTGATTATGCTGGCTTGCCGATCAATGATGCTTTGAGGTTACGCGGTGATACCTGGCAATCAGGTTTACTTAATGTGCCTGAGCATCAGTGTAAACCACACCCTTCTACTTATGGTTTTCGTGGTATTGGTAACCTCAGAATTATGGAAGAAGTTGATACTTCTGCAACTCAGGAATTAATAGCCCTGCATACTCATATCGAATGGCAGGCTCAGAAACGAACAATCTGGATGGACGGTCGTGAACATCCAGATGAAATGTACCCTCACACATGGGGAGGCTTCTCAACAGGCAGATTTGTCGGTGATACACTGGTTGTGCATACCACACATTTGAAAGCAGGGTGGATTCGTCGTAATGGGATGGCTTTGAGTGATCAGGCCACCTTGGATGAATATTTTTTCCTGAATCAAGATGGAACCCTGCTAACGCATGTTTCTATCGTATCCGACCCGGTTTATTTAACTGAGCCTTTTGTCAGAAGTAATGGCTTTGAGTGGTTAACACGTGCTTCAATGGGGCCTTATCCATGTCGTCCAGCTATTGAGCTGGATCGTGAGGTAGGAGAAATTCCTCACTGGATGTTAAACTCTGATGAATCACGTATAGGAAGGCAGGAATTTTCGGAGCGTTGGAATATCCCTGTTGAAGCAACACGAGGTGGTGCTCATACAGCATTGCCAGAGTATATGGATCAAGTCAGGTAATCAGGTTTTGGAGAATAGAAAAATGATTAATACAAAAACAAAAAACTGGAAAAAAACACTGGCTGCCTGTCTGCTAGGCACTGCCCTGGTGGGTGGCGCTCACGCACAACAGGACTTTTCCAATGTTGAAGTCAAGTCATACCACGTAGCTGGTCAGATTTGGGTTTTAACCGGTGCAGGTGGTCATGTTACTGTTCAGATTGGTGATGAAGGTGTTCTGGTAGTCGATACACAATATGCTGAAATGGCGCCAAAGCTTCTTGCCGAAATTGAACGTCTGGCTCCAGGTAAAATCATTCGTTATGTAATTAATACCCATGGTCATGGAGACCATACTGGTGGCAATCAAATAATTCGTGATGCTGGTGAAACCATCGTTGCAGGTAATGAGGCAAGGGATGTAACAGCAACATTTGCCCCGGGTGCTGAAATCATCGCCCATGAAAATGTGATGTTATCCATGGCAACGGCAGATCCTGAAATTCCTTTCGATATGTGGCCAACTGAAGTTTACATTGGCGATCAATATGATCTTTATTTTAATGATGAGCCGATTGAACTGTTGTATCAGGGTCGGGCCCATACCAATGGTGACACCATGGTTTTTTTCCGAAAGTCAGATGTCATCAGCACTGGTGATATTTATGTCACTACAGGTTACCCATTCATTGACGAATCAAATTTTGGCCACATCAATGGTATTGTTGATGGCCTGAATGAAATTATAAGAATCACCGTACCTCGCGAACAGCAGGAAGGCGGTACCATGGTAATCTCAAGTCACGGGCGCCTCTCTGATGAAGCTGATGTTGTTGATTATCGTGACATGATTACAATTATCCGCGATCGTGTGCAGTACATGATTGATCAGGGCATGAGCCTGAATGAAGTATTGGCAGCACAACCATCACGTGATTATGACGGTCGTTATGGAAATGGCTTTGTCTCTCCTGAGCGGTTTATAACGTCTGTATACAATACGCTGAGCGAATAGGAGAAAATAATGAAACTAAATACCTTAAGCAAATTTGCCGCTATTGTCGGTATGACTGTAATAGCCACTTCTGCTGTTGCTCAATCAGAACCATCAGCACCTATCGATGCAGCACCAATTAATTTTGACAGACTCGAAGGTCAGTGGGTCGCCATTGTTAATGAGGATTGGTTGTGGCGTATGCGTGTACCTGAAAGGGGAGACTTTACCAGTATTCCTTATAATGACCGTGCCCGAGAAGTAGGTATGGCCTGGGACGAGTCAATGATTGGTTCCTGTCTGGCTTATGGTGCTGCCGGCATTATGCGTCAACCACAACGAATTCGACTTGAATGGGAAGGCGATTCAGAAGTGCGTCTTGAAACTGACTATGGTCAGCAGACTCGCCGGTTTATTTTTAATGAGCCAGCACCTGAAAATACGCCAAGCAGCCTGCAGGGGTATTCTGAGGCCAGTTGGGAATATGACGCTGCACCTCCTCAAGGGTTTGCCGGTTTCTCCAGATCGGCAGATGATCTGCAGAATGGTTCAATGAAAATTGAAACAAGTCATTTAACAGCTGCCTGGTTGCGTTCAAATGGCGCACCTGTCAGTGCAAATGCCACGGTAACAGAATATATCGATATTTTTGCTGATCCGGTAGGTAACGACTGGCTGGTATTCACGGTAATCGTGCACGATCCTGAATACCTGAATACTGACTTTGTTACCAGCTCTCACTATCGTCGTGATAATGACCGTAGTGCCTGGGATCCTCGTCCTTGTGGTATGTAAGCAGAGTCAATATGATTGATATCAGTATTGGATAAATACAAAAAAGCCCCACAATGTGGGGCTTTTTTTTTGTCTTATATATTGTTAAGTTGTTTGAAAGGGGAAGATTTAAACTTTTTCAA
>JAYPJO010000026.1:0-223 GCA_038128465.1 Gammaproteobacteria bacterium | reverse complement strand
CCACTGGCTCCTAACGGATGTCCCAGGGAAATTGCTCCACCATTGGGATTAACCTGTGGGGCATCATCAGGCAAACCCAGGTCGCGGGTTACTGCCAGAGCCTGTGCTGCAAACGCTTCATTTAACTCGATGACATCCAACTGGTCCAGGGTTAATCCGGTATTTGCCAGGAGTTTTTTGCTGGCGGGAGCTGGAGCAAAACCCATGATTGCTGGTGCCACAC
>JAYPJO010000025.1:11261-15378 GCA_038128465.1 Gammaproteobacteria bacterium | reverse complement strand
CTCCTGGCCTGGGGTCTACAACGCGGGACTGCAGTCATACCCAAAACCGTCAATCCGGAACGCTTGAAGGAAAACCTGGCCGCCTGTGATATCACTTTGAGTGATGCAGACATGCAGCAGATCGCTGCCCTGGATCAGCATTGTCGTCTCCTGACAGGCAGTCTTTGGCGAGGATCTTATACCTACGAATATCTCTGGGATGAAAAAGGTTAGTATTTGTTATTTAATCAACGTTCAAAATTCAAGCAGTAACCTGCATGAAAATGATTTCCTGATTTTCTTATTAATGAGGTAACTATGATCGCAACATTTGTCACTTTTGAGCTGGGCGACAGTTTTGATGAGGGCACTGTAAAAAATCTGGCGCAGATGTCACAGGGCAAATTCCAGGACATGCCCGGCTTACGTTCAAAAACCTGGACTGTTGATGCCGACAAAAAACAGGCCAGGAATTTTTATGTCTGGGAAGAAGAAGCGGCCGCCAGAAATTTTTTCTCAGTGCAGATGCTGGAAAACGTAAGCAAACTTTATGGTGTCCACCCCAGCATTGAATACGCTGAAATAGGTGCGCTGGTGGATAACCACAGCAATTAAGAGTCTCCTGTTGGCTGTCTGCCTGGTTCATAAGCCCTAATAGCAAAGACATTTTAATTTCATGAAATTATTGTCCACTTCGAAATGATAAAACGTCTCCTGACTTTAGTGCTGAGCTTTTTACTGGGTGTGAGCTTGGTTGCATGCTCGGCAGATAGTCCTCAAAACAATGAGACGGGTCAAACTGCCATACCAATTGTCAAAGTGGTGACATCGGGTGGTTTTGCAGCAACCTGGGACAGCCTGGCCACGCAAATTGAAAATGATCTTGGTATCAGCCTGCATACAGAATATGGTGCTTCTTCCGGCGGAGCCATCGACTCTATTCCGGTAAGGCTTGCCAATGGCGAAGACTTTGATGTCATCATATTATCCAGAGGCTCCCTGGATAACCTGACAGAAAACGGTTATGTCAGGGGTGATTCAAGAACCGACCTGGTACGTTCGCGCATAGGCATGGCGGTAAAGGAAGGGGCAGATGTCCCTGATATCACTACCACGGATGCTTTTATCCAGGTTTTGCTGGATGCTGAATCAATCGGTTACTCGGCCAGTGCCAGTGGTACCTATCTGTCAACAACACTCTTTCCCGAGATGGGTTTGTGGGATCAATTGCAACCCAAAAGCACACGGGTACTGAGTGAACGGGTGGCTACTGTTGTTGCCCGCGGTGATGTGGAAATCGGCTTTCAACAAATCAGTGAGATATTGCCCATCGAGGGCATAACTTATGTCGGCCCGATTCCTGATGAAATGCAGCGCGTTACCACTTTTTCTGCGGGTATACTGCTTGATGCGGCCAACCCGGATGATGCCCGGCGCCTGATTGATTATTTATCATCGGCAGCGCTGGCACCCGCCATTGAGCCATCAGGACTGGCACCAGTAGTGCTGGAAACTATGAACCGATAAACTCAAGACTATGATCAGCTCAATAAAACATAGACTAAATCGAGCATTCCGTAGTTGCCTGATTACTTCTCTTCTACTGTTAATGGTTGCTGCCAATCCCGTAACGCTCAGGGCCCAGGAATTTCCGAGTCAGCCCTTCACACTTGTTGTCGGTTTTGGTGTGGGTGGCAGTGTGGACCGCATGACCAGGACGGTGTCGACTTACCTGGCAGAAGAACTGGGTCAGCCGGTACAGGTCATCAATCGCAATGGTGCAGGCACGCTACTGGCCGCCAATTTTGTTCTTGACCGGCCTCATGATGGTTACACGATATTTGCATCAGCTTTCTCGCCCTATCTGTCCAATACCATTCTGGAAGGCAATGCTGATTATACGATTGATGATTTTTCCTACATCAATTTTCAGTGGTTTGATGAAGACCTGATTGCCCTGAGCAATGACTCAAAATACAAATCCTTGGCAGAATTGCTTGATGCCATTCGTAATAATCCCAAAACCGTTCGCGCTTCAGTGGTCAGGGGTTCAGCCGGTCACCTGATGGCCAAGCTGTTACTGGAATCCAATGGCATCCCGCAGGATAACCTTAACCTGGTTGCTTATAACAGCGGTGGCCAGGCACGCGCTGCTGTCGCTGGAGGTGTTGTTGATTTCATCGTGATCAGCGCCGAAGGCTGTGAGAGTATTCGCGAATACATTACACCACTGGCAATTGTCAGTGACGAACCCAACCGGGAATGGGATGCCCCAACGCTGAACCAGGCATTGAATCCCCTGGGTTTCAGTGCGCCTGTTTTACCCGGCTCCATTCGCGGTTTTGCCACCACAGCTGAATTCAAAACCCAATACCCTGAACGTTTTGACTTTATCAGTGCAGCCGTTGAGCGTGCATTACAGAACCCGGAGTTACAGGAACTACTGGAACGCTCAAATATCGGCGGTCGCTGGGTTGGCCCGGAGCGATCTGCCGAATTAATGCACACCAATTTTGATATTTTTAAAGATTATTCCTACCTGCTTGAGCTGCAAAGGTAACCACGTGGACGCAAAACGCCTGCACTTTTTCCTGGATATTTTTGTCGTCGCTACAATTGCGCTTTTTGTCAGCTGGTATCTGTTTGATGCCTATACAGCCTCATCCCATATTATCAACCTGATCATGGTTCTGCCCCTGAGCATCATTGTGCTGATCCTGTGTGTTGCTGAATTAGTCAACCAGGTTCGCCAGCCAAAAAAAGATTTTGAAACACCTGAAAGTGTTAGAGACGTGCTACCGGTGATCGGGCTTTTTACGTTTTATATTGTTTCATTACACTGGCTGGGTTTTGATGTTGGCACCAGTATTTTTGTTGCCCTGTTTTTATGGCTCCATGGTGAACGCCGGGCGCACTGGGCTCTGGGTTATGGCATCACTTTCGGGTTTCTTGTTGCGCTGTTTTTTTCAAACATGCTGCCGTACCCGATGCCCATGTTGATTTTGCCGAGTCAGTACTAGGTCGCGCGATGCTGGATGTCATTGCATTACTGGCTGGCTTTGAGCTTTTGTTTACAGACTTTTCACCCTGGCTAATCGTCATTCCGGGGATTCTGATCGGACTGCTGTTTGGTGCGGTACCGGGTCTGCAAATCTCAATGGCAATGGCCATCTTTTTACCCATGACCCTGTACATGGATTTCATGCAAGCCATGCTCTTTCTGACAGCCATTTTTACCGGCGGCAGTTTTGGTGGCGGCATCCCGGCCATCCTGATGAATATACCAGGCACCTCTTCGGCAATAGCGACGGCATTCGATGGCTATCCCATGGCCAGGAAAGGTCAGCATAACCTGGCTCTTGGAATTGCCCTGGGCGCATCAACCATCAGTGTCATCTTTGGTTATATGGTTTTGTTATTTCTGGTTGAACCCATTTCTGAACTGGTACTGAAAATGGGTCCAGCCGAGATGAGCATTATTGTTATCTGGGGCATCACCCTGATTGCCAGCCTGAGTGGGGAGCATGTCATCAAGGGCATGATTGCGGGTTTCCTTGGCCTGTTGCTGGGCACTATAGGCTACGGTGAAGCCGGTGTGGCACGTGGCACCCTGGGTATCAGTTATCTGCTTGATGGCATTCCGGTGATTCCGGCCATGATGGGCATGTTCGCCGCTTCGGAATTATTTCGCCTGGTTAATACCCGATACCTGGTTGATGACGATGCTGCGCGAAAGGTCAGTGTGCAGAAAATTTTCCAGGGCTTTAAAAGTGTCCTTCGCTACCCCCTGATAATGCTCAGGGGCAGCCTGATTGGCGTTCTGGTCGGCGCAGTGCCGGGCGTGGGTTCATCAATAGCAAATTTGTTGTCCTACATTCAGACCAAACGCAAGGATCCTCATCCGGATTCATTCGGTCAGGGCAACCCCGCCGGGGTCATGGCATCCGAAGCGGCCAACAGTTCTTCTGAAGCAGGCTCCATGGCAACGCTGCTGGCACTGGGTATTCCTGGGGGTGGAGCAACCGCTGTTATGCTGGCCGCTTTTTCCATGCACAATATAACCGGTGGCCCGCAATTTATCCGTGAGCAAACCGATATTGTCTATGCGATTATTTTTGCCAATTTTGGCCAGGCCTTC
>JAYPJO010000025.1:9119-11251 GCA_038128465.1 Gammaproteobacteria bacterium | reverse complement strand
ATACAGGGCCTGATGTTTATTCCGGTGCTGGCAAATGTGGTCAAAGTACCCATGCATTACCTGATCCCATCGGTACTGGCACTGGCCACCTTTGGCTCTTTTGGCCTGACCGGCACCATGTCTGGACCTGTCACCGTCCTGATCTTTGCCCTGATCGGCTGGGTCTTCAAACGCTATCAATATTCCGTAGCGGCAGCGGTCATTGGTTTGTTGCTGGGCAGTATGGCTGAAGAATCCCTGATCTATTCCTACCAGATCAGTGGTGGGCAGTGGTCTTACCTGCTGGAACGGCCATTTGCTATTTTGATGCTGATACTGTTGCTGGCTTCACTCTTTGGTGGTCGCCTGGTGACATTTCTTACCCGTAAAGTGAAAAGCTGATGTTTGAAATTCTGGGGTCAGACCCCTGGCTCCTGTTACTGATTATTATGGTGGCTTTTGTTGCCAGCATCATCCATGGTGCCATTGGCATGGTTGGTGGACTGGTCATGACTGGCGTAATTGCTCACCTGATCGGCATCCGGCCAACTGTGCCGATAATTTCCTGTGCCCTGATTTTCAGCCATTTCAGCCGTGGCTACATGCTCAGAAAGGACATCGACCTGTGGACAGTCAAACGCGTGCTGTTGTTTGGCCTGCCAACAGTGGTCATTGGTTCAGTTATTTTTGGCTACCTGTCGCCTATGGTAATCGCGCTGGTGTTTGGATCTGTCCTGACCGCTTCGCTGCCAATCAAATACTGGGCAAGACACCATTCCATCAAAACCGGTCCAAAATTGCTGGCGGGTGCTGCGGTGGTCTGGGGCATGCTGGCGGGTAATGTCATCGGCCCCGGTTTTTTTCTGGCACCTTTTTTACTGGGCACCAGCATGAACCGTTTAACCTTTGTCGGCACACTGGCCACCATTACCCTGGTCATGAACCTGGTCAAAGTTTCAGTCTTTGGCGTGACTGATCTGCTCACACCCGAGTTGTTGATGGTGGGCATTATTGTTGGCCTGTCCACCATCCCCGGAAATTATCTTGGGCAAAAGGTATTACGCAGGATGACTGATGGCTTCCATGAAAAAATTGTTGATGTGATGACCATCATACTGGTCTGTAATTTTTTCTATCTGGCCTTCAGCGCCTGATACCTTGCACTTGCAGTCACTATCGGTTTCATTGTTATACTTGGGCAAATAAATCTGCGGACAGCATCAGAAAATGAGGACTACGTTATGAGTAACAAAAAAGAAAGTCGCCGTCAGTTTCTTGCGACCAGTGTTGCGGCTACCGGTGCTGCCGTACTAGGTGCCAACAGCAAGCCTGCCCTTGCCCAGGAAGAAGGCTATGTTATTGATCCTCCGGCGGTTACTTCAATGGAGATAGTTGGCACGTCGGATCGTTTTCCGGTCAGGCGTATTTTCTGTCTCGGCCGCAACTACAGGGCGCATGCCTTTGAATCCGGGGATAATCCGGATATCAATCCACCTTTTTTCTTCATCAAACCCAGAGATGCCATTGTCGATTACCGTGAAGGACATCCCTACCCTCCCGTTACCAGAGCATTGCGCTATGAAGGTGAAATGGTTGTTGCCCTGAAAAGCGGTGGCAGCAATATTTCTGAGGCTGATGCGCTGGATCATGTCTATGCCTATGGTGTTGGCCTGGACATGACCCGCCAGGATTTACAGGAGGAGGCTCAGCGCCTGTCCCGCCCCTGGGCAATCAGCAAGTCTTTTGACAAATCAGCACCAACGGGACCGCTCTACCCTGTCGAGACTCATGGTCATGCGGTTACCGGGCGCATCTGGTTAAGTGTGAATGATGAAATCAAGCAGGACAGCGACCTCTCTTATCAAATATGGTCTGTTCCTGAAGGCATTGCGATTTTATCCCGGCATTATGAACTGGCTGCCGGCGACATCATCATGACCGGCACACCCGAAGGTATTGGCCTGGTGGAACCCGGTGACGTCATTCGCTGTGGCATAGAAGGGCTGGGCGAGATAGAAGTTCACATCACTTAAAACCTGTTGAACAACAGTCGGTTTTAACTGCCCCTGACGGGGCAGTGTCGACCTGATTTCACAATATTGTCGACAATATTAGCATTTTTTTGTTGACTATCAACTTTATTTAGCTAGTAT
>JAYPJO010000025.1:0-9109 GCA_038128465.1 Gammaproteobacteria bacterium | reverse complement strand
CTAGTATTGTCGACAATACTATCCCGTGTTGCCCAATCCCTGCGACACTCAACTATCAAAATAAACAGAGACTGATATGAGTCAGACATCCCCCGGCAAAAAATTCCGCGAACTGGTTCAGAGTGAAAACCCGCTGCAGTGTGTTGGCGCCATCAATGCCTATCACGCCAGGCTGGCAGAAGCGACCGGATTCAAAGCCCTCTATATTTCAGGTGGGGGCGTGGCCGCCGGTTCCTGTGGAATTCCCGACCTCGGTATAACAACGCTTGAAGATGTACTGATTGACCTGCGCCGCATCACTGATGTGACTGAAGCGCCGGTCATGGTTGATATTGATGTTGGCTGGGGTGGTGCCTTTAATATCGCCCGGGCCATTCGTGCCATGAGCAAAAACGGTGCAGCCGCGATTCATATCGAAGACCAGGTCATGCAAAAGCGCTGTGGTCATCGCCCCAACAAGGCCATCGTGTCACAAACTGAAATGGTGGATCGAATCAAGGCGGCCGTAGATGCCAGGACCGACCCCGATTTTGTCATCATGGCCCGCTCAGATGCCCTGGCCGTTGAAGGCCTGCAATCAGCCATCGACAGGGCCTGCGCCTGTGTTGAAGCCGGTGCCGACATGATATTTCCGGAGGCGATGACTGAACTCGGTATGTACCGGAAATTTGTTGATGCTGTTGGCGTTCCGGTGCTGGCCAATATTACTGAATTTGGCGCAACCCCACTGTATACGACCACTGAACTGGCCAGTGTTGGCGTCAGCATCGCGCTGTACCCCCTGTCGGCTTTTCGTGCTGCCAACGCAGCGGCTCTAAAGGTCTACCAGACGCTGCTGGCCGAAGGCACCCAGAAGAATGTCATCGACATGATGCAAACCCGGGATGAACTTTACGACTACCTGGATTATCACGCCTATGAACAGAAACTGGATGTCCTGTTTTCCTAGGAGAATACATGATGAGCAATGACACCGAACAGGTACTGCCAAAAGCCAAAAAATCCGTAGCCCTGTCAGGAGTGGCCGCCGGCAATACGGCCATCTGTACTGTTGGACGCACCGGTAATGACCTGCACTATCGCGGTTATGACATCCTCGATTTTGCCGAACAGGCAGAGTTTGAAGAAATCGCCCACCTGCTGATTCATGGCCACCTGCCCAACCAGTCTGAACTGGCCGCCTACAAAACCAAACTGAAGTCCATGCGTGGCCTGCCTGACCCGGTCAAACTTGCCATGGAAGCCTTGCCGGCAAATTCTCATCCCATGGATGTCATGCGCACCGCCTCTTCCGTGCTGGGAACCTGCTACCAGGAAAAAGAAGAACATCCAATTAGTGAGGCCCGTGACATTATTGATCGCATGATGGCCAGCTTTGGTTCAGCCTTGCTGTACTGGTATCACTATACGGTGAATGGCAAACGTATTGACGTTGAAACTGATGATGATTCCATCGGTGGACATTTTTTACATTTGCTGCATGGTGAGGCGCCGAAAGCATCCTGGATACGGGCGATGCACACCTCCCTGATTTTATATGCGGAGCATGAATTCAATGCCTCGACCTTTACCTCCCGTGTTATTGCCGGCACCAATTCTGATTTGTATTCTGCCGTCACCGGCGCCATTGGTGCCTTGCGTGGACCCAAACATGGCGGCGCCAATGAAGTCGCCTTTTATATCCAGAGTCGCTACAACTCTGCTGATGAGGCTGAGGCCGATATCCGTGAGCGTGTCGCCAACAGGGAAATCGTGATTGGCTTTGGTCATCCGGTCTATACTGTCGGTGATCCCCGTAACGAGGTCATCAAGCGCGTCGCCAGACAGCTGTCTGATGAATCCGGCGATACCAAAATGTATGACATTGCAGAACGTCTGGAAACCGTCATGTGGGACATCAAGAAAATGTTCCCGAACCTGGACTGGTTTTCTGCTGTTTCCTACAACCAGATGCATATACCAACGGACATGTTTACCCCACTTTTTGTCATAGCCCGGGTTTCCGGCTGGGGCGCACATGTCATCGAGCAGCGTGAAGATGGCAAGATCATCCGTCCTTCTGCAAATTACCTGGGACCGGAAAATCGTGACTATGTACCACTGGAAAAACGCTGAACATCATGCTGCCGGATTCTGAACGGGCCGTCACCAGTGCCGATAAAACTTTTCTGCTACTCAGGAAAGATATCGTGGAAGGCGTGATTGCATCAGGCTCAAAGTTAAGTGAAGCCGAATTGGCTGCCAACTATTTGGTCAGTCGCGCTGTCATTCGCGAAGCCATCAATCGCCTGGAATCCTGTCACCTGGTTGAGCGTAAAGCCAATGTCGGCGCCCGGGTCGTGAACATCACTACCGATGGCCTCATGGAGATTTACCAGGTACGCGCAGCACTCGAAGGCATGGCTGCACGCCTGGCTGCAACCAACATGACTGGCGATGAGATCGCTGATTTAAAAAAACTGCTGGGTACGCATTTTCAGATCGTCAAGAATGGTGAAAACTATTACCAGGAAGCGGGCGACCTCGATTTCCACTACCGCATCATTCTCGGCAGCAAAAACAACCAGCTGATTTCCATGCTGATGGAAAGTATTTATCACCTGATTCGCATGTATCGGGTGCAGCTTGGCATGTCCGGCCCTCGCGTGACCATGGCCTTTGATGAACACAAACAAATTGTTCAGGCCATCGAAAACCGTGATGCCGAGCTGGCAGAAATTCTGATGCGTCGCCATATCATGTACAGCCGCGACAACCTGCACAAAAAACTCAGTGGTTCCCTCAACAGCGAGGCAAAGGCAGGTTGATGAACAAGGAATACCGAAAACCACTGCCTAGAACCGGCCTTGATTACTTCGACACCCGCTCAGCTGTAGAAAGTATTAAACCTGGCGCCTATGATCGACTGCCCTATACATCACGTGTGCTGGCAGAGCAGCTGGTGCGTCGCTGTGATCCGTCAATCCTCCATGAGGCATTGCTGCAGATTATCGACGGCAAACGCGATATGGACTTTCCCTGGTATCCGGCCCGTGTAGTCTGCCATGACATCCTGGGGCAGACCGCCCTGGTTGACCTGGCAGGATTGCGCGATGCCATTGCCGAGCAGGGTGGTGATCCGGCCTGGGTAAATCCGGTGGTGCCGACGCAACTGATTGTTGACCATTCGCTGGCGGTGGAAGCACCCGGTTTTGACCCGGATGCTTTTGAAAAAAATCGTGTCATCGAGGACCGCCGCAATAAAGATCGTTTTCATTTCATCGAGTGGACCAAAACCGCATTCAAAAATGTTGATGTGATCCCCCCGGGGAACGGCATCATGCACCAGATCAACCTGGAGAAGATGTCTCCGGTTATCCAGTCGCGTGACGGTATCGCTTTTCCGGACACCTGCGTAGGCACTGACAGTCATACCCCTCACGTTGATGCGCTTGGTGTTATCGCCATTGGTGTCGGTGGCCTTGAAGCGGAAAATGTCATGCTGGGGCGGGCATCCATGATGCGCCTGCCTGACATTATCGGTGTTAACTTGACCGGCACACGCCAGCCAGGTATTACCGCTACGGACATCGTACTATCTTTAACCGAATTTCTGCGAGAGCAAAAAGTTGTATCTGCCTACCTGGAATTTTTTGGTAAAGGGTCGAAAAATTTAACCATTGGTGATCGCGCCACCATATCCAACATGACACCCGAGTATGGTGCTTCAGCCGGCCTGTTTTATATTGACGAGCAAACCCTCGATTACCTGCGCCTGACCGGTCGAGATGCCGAACAGGTCGATCTGGTCAGGACCTATGCCCAGACTGCCGGACTCTGGGCCGACCAGCTGGTGCAAGCCGCATATGACCGGGTGCTGAAATTTGACCTGTCGGCAGTGGGTCGCACTATGGCCGGCCCATCCAATCCTCACCGCCGTCTGCCTACCTCAGCCCTCCATGAAAAAGGAATAGCAAAAGACCTGGATAAAGCAAAAGCCGATGAAGCCAATGGCCTGATGCCCGATGGCGCCATTATTATTGCCGCGATCACCAGCTGTACCAATACCAGCAACCCCCGTAATGTAGTTGCCGCCGGCCTGCTGGCCAAAAAAGCCAATGCACGGGGACTGACCAGGAAGCCCTGGGTCAAAACCTCCTTTGCGCCTGGCTCCAGAGTTGCAAAGCTCTACATGGAAGAAGCCGGTTTGCTGGATGAACTGGAACAGCTGGGTTTTGGCATTGTCGGCTTTGCCTGCACCACCTGTAATGGCATGAGTGGCGCCCTGGATCCGGCCATTCAGCAGGAAGTGATCGAGCGCGATCTGTATACAACGGCGGTTTTATCTGGCAATCGCAACTTTGATGGCCGCATTCATCCCTATGCCAGACAGGCGTTCCTGGCATCACCACCCCTGGTGGTCGCCTACGCCATTGCCGGCACCATGCGTTTTGACATTGAACGAGACACACTGGGGACAGATGCCAGCGGTAATCCGGTTACCCTTAAAGACATCTGGCCTGGTGACGATGAAATAGATGCCATCGTCAGTCAATATGTAAAACCCGAACAGTTCAGGCAGGTTTACATTCCCATGTTCGATCTGGGTGCCATAAAGGAAGCAGATAGCCCACTTTATGACTGGCGTCCGCAAAGTACTTATATACGACGGCCTCCCTACTGGGAAGGTGCCCTGGCAGGAGTATGCGGTTTAAAGGGTATGCGCCCACTGGCGGTGCTGGGTGACAACATCACCACGGATCATCTGTCTCCCTCAAATGCCATCCTTGCCAGTAGCGCTGCGGGCGAATACCTGGCAAAAATGGGCGTGCCGGAAGAAGATTTTAATTCCTATGCCACGCATCGCGGTGATCATTTAACTGCGCAGCGGGCCACCTTTGCCAACCCCAAACTGCTGAATGAAATGTGCCGGGACGATCGTGGCGAGATCAAACAGGGATCCCTGGCACGCCTGGAACCTGAGGGCAAGGTACTGCGCATGTGGGAAGCCATTGAAACCTACATGCAGCGCAAGCAGCCACTTATCATCATTGCCGGTGCAGATTATGGCCAGGGGTCTTCACGAGACTGGGCTGCAAAGGGCATACGGCTAGCCGGGGTTGAGGCCATTGTGGCAGAAGGTTTCGAGCGTATTCACCGCACCAACCTGGTCGGGATGGGCGTGCTGCCACTGGAGTTTCAACCAGGAGATACACGCCGTACCTACAACATTGATGGCACCGAGCTGTTTGATGTCTGTGGTGATATTGCTGCCGGTGCGACATTGACCCTGCTTATTCACAAAACCAGTGACGACACCATTGAAGTGCCGGTGAAGTGCCGCCTTGATACTGCAGAAGAAGTGTCTGTTTACCAGGCTGGCGGGGTATTGCAGCGTTTTGCCCAGGATTTTCTGGAATCTGCCACCTGAGGTTAAGCATCATGTCACACGAACCACAAATAAAGATACCTGCTACCTATATGCGCGGTGGTACCAGCAAGGGTGTTTTTTTTAACCTGCGTGATTTACCCCTGGCAGCCCAGATTCCAGGGGAAGTGCGCGACAAGCTCCTGCTGAGGGTCATTGGCAGTCCGGATCCCTATGGCAAGCATAGCGATGGCATGGGTGGTGCGACATCAAGCACCAGTAAAACAGTCATCCTGTCCAGAAGCGAAAAAGCTGATCATGATGTGGATTATCTTTTTGGCCAAATCGCTATCGACAAACCACTGGTCGACTGGAGTGGTAACTGTGGCAATTTAACTGCGGCGGTCGGCCCCTTTGCGATTGCCAATGGACTGGTTGATACCAGTCGACTTCCACAAAACGGTATTGCCGAGATCAGGATCTGGCAACAGAACATTCAGAAAACCATCATTGCACACGTGCCAATCAGTAATGGCGAGGTGCAGGAAACCGGCGACTTTGAATTGGATGGTGTCACCTTTCCAGCGGCAGAAGTACAGGTTGAATTCATGCAGCCTGTTGATGAGGGTGAACTGATTTTCCCGACCGGTAATCTGACTGATGAGCTGGACGTGCCGGGTGTGGGTACCTTTGAGGCCAGCATGATAAACGTTGGCATACCAACCATCTTTCTCAGGGCCGGGGACCTGGAGTATACCGGCACTGAACTGCAGGATGCACTAAACAATGATGAGGAAGAACTGGCCAGATTTGAAACCATTCGCGCGTACGGGGCCATGCAAATGGGATTAATCACTTCACTTGAAGAAGCAACCTCTCGTCAGCATACCCCGAAAGTTGCCTTTGTTGCCCCACCTGCCACCTACATTGCATCCAGTGGTAAAAAAATCGAGGACAGTGAAATTGACCTGAATGTACGGGCCCTGTCCATGGGTAAGCTGCATCATGCCATGATGGGCACAGCGGCTGTCGCCATTGCGGCAGCGGCGAGCATTCCCGGCACCCTGGTAAACCAGGCCGCTGGCGGTGGTCAGCGTGAAACGGTTACCGTCGGCCATCCGTCCGGCAGTCTGCCGGTCGGCTCAATAGCCAGTGAACAAAATGGCGAATGGCATATAGAAAAAATCAGTATGAGCAGAAGCGCCCGTATCCTGATGGAAGGCTGGGTGAGGATTCCAGGTGACTATGCTTAAACCAGATTACGGGCTTTATTGAGCAAACCATGCCAGCAACCAGGGATATCCATTATCAAAGCACCGACGGTCTGCGGTTATATGCGGGCTATTACTCATGTCAGGATAAAGAAAAAGTTCACCTTTTTGTTTCGACAATTACGACCATAAAAGACATACAGGCAAAGTCATGACAACTAATTACGAAGCTACACCTGAAGATATTAACGCTGAAAACAATGAATGGCTGGAAGCTATTGATGCTATCAGGCGCGAACAGGGTGATGAGCGCAGCCGTGAAATGCTGCGCCTAATGCAGGATCATTTGCTTAAACAGGGCATCAGCCTGGCTGAAGCCACTTTGAATAAGCCCTACCGCAATACCATCAGTCCACAGGAGCAACCACCCTACCCCGGCGATATTGAACTGGAACAAAAGATCGAAAACATCATTCGCTGGAATGCCATGGCCAATTCGGTCAAGGACAGGTCCATTGAGACCCAATTCAGCCTGTTTTTTCATGCAAACTTTTTCTTAAAAATTTTCTTATAAAAAATTTACGTTTCCAAACTATCGTTCAATAGCTACCTGGGTTGTTGTGACCGGACCGATTCCCTTGATCTCAACAATAACTGGCGCGTCGGTTGACCCGTCAAAGTGAACAGCGCCGGCCGGATGAATCATGAAGCCACCGGCAGGAATGGGTATTGCCTTGCTCAAATCATGGCTGGCATCAGTGCCTGCATACCAGGTTCCCTCAACGACCGTAATGTGACGCTCCATACTGTGATAATGAGGCGTGGTGGTTACACCTGCTGGAAATCTGACCCGGTAAACATAAAAACCTTCTTCTTCCGGAGAGCTGTATATATTTCTTCGCTGCACTTCAGTACTGTTCTCATCCCAGACAATGTCGTTCAGCTGCATATAGGTAAACTGGCCAATTTCCGCAGCAAAGCTGCTGAAACAAAACAGCGCCAACAGACATTTCAACAAAACATTAAACTTAACTTTCAACATGAGTACTCCCGTATTCAGGGTTATTTTTGTATTGAAGATTATTATTGATTTAAGGATGACAGGCAAGGTCAACACAACACGTTAAACCATATCGTTATAAATCCAGCACCTGCGCTCTGTCCTTAAAATTTTAGCTGTGGCTGTTAACGAACAGAGCTTTTATACTGTCTCAAGTAATTTGTATTTACAGGCAGGCACACCATTCACTTATTGGGGAAGGCAAAATGCACAAAAAAATAATAAACAATTCCAAAATTCTTTCCGCTTTATTTCTACTTATTACCAGTGGTATCAGTTTGCAGGTTTTTGCACAGACTCCAGCCATACCGGAAAATAATACCGAGCTGCGTGAACTGTTTGAAAACGAATGGCAGGATCAATTCAACACCTGGGGTCGCTGGGGAAATGGCGACAACAAAGGTGCATCCAACCTGATTACACCGGAAAAAGTCCTTGCAGCCAATGCACTGGTTGAAGAAGGGATCGTGGTCTCGCTGGCAGGACCTGTGCCACAGGTTGCTGCCGCTGATGTTGCTGAAAGCGGCCTGTTCAATCAAAGCATGCTGCGCATTACTGATCGCAATTCCGCCGATAATTACCAGGTCAGCTATCATGGCCTGACGGTTGCGCACATGGATACCTGGTGTCATTTTTTTGAAGAAGGCCTGATGTATAACGGTATTCCGGTAGAAGGCAATGTCACCATGGAGGAAGGCTGTAAACAGGGCAGTGTCATGAACTGGCGTGATGGTGTTGCTACGCGAGCCGTGATCTATGACATGACGCAACTCAAAGGTGTGGAATGGATAGAGTCAGGCACGCCAATTACCCGTGCTGATCTGGAAGCCTGGGAAGAGATGTCCGGTGTTCAGGCTGGCCCGGGCGATATTGTCCTGCTTTATACCGGCCGCTGGAAACGGCGTGAAGCCATGGGCGCATGGGCGGGTGAAGTCGCCGGTTATTACGCCGATACCATTCCCTGGATTCATGAACGCATGCCAGCTTTCCTGGGACATGATTTCAATATTGACTGGAATCCAAGACCCGGCTGGGAAGGTATGGGCAATCCGATTCATATCGCTACCCTGATCTGGATGGGCGTCAATATAATTGAGTGCCTGGATCTGGAGCAGGCAGTGGAAGTAGCACGCGAACTGGATCGTTATGAATTTCTCATGACTTTTGCCCCATTACCTGTTGAGGGCGGAACAGGATCACCATTGAATCCCATGGCAATATTCTAGACAGTCAATTCATTAACAGCAGGCTTTGCAGGGATATTGAATGTCAGGTATTCATGAAGCAACAGACAAACAGGAACCCGGTTTTGCTGCAGCAGCTTCATGCTGTGCAGGTGTACTTGTCATCATCATAGCCAGTGTGTTTATCCTGAAAATAGAGTTACACCTGGCACTGATACTTGCGCTTATGTGGACCGGCTTTAATGCAGCCATGCTGGGTTATGGCTTTCGGGACACCAAACAGTTGATGAATGATGGTGTTATTGCC
>JAYPJO010000024.1:14852-15481 GCA_038128465.1 Gammaproteobacteria bacterium | reverse complement strand
ATCATTGGTCGCTTGCCTTTATCGCGATCACCACCACAACCAAAGACACACCAGATTTTGCCTTTGAAATGTTCATGCAAGGCCTTAAGTGCATTTTCCAGGGCATCTGGTGTATGCGCATAATCCACAACTACCGATATTGCTTTATCACCAATAAGCTCCATTCTTCCTTTCACCGGTGACACTGCAGACAAAGCTGGGAGTATCCTGTTGAAATCAAAATCACTACGCTGACTTTCGAGCGCCATAACACTGGTAAATACCGCCAGAAAATTACTGACGTTGAAGGAACCTAATAAGCCAACATCCACTGACCCTTCACCCCATGGGCTGACCAGACCCAGACTGAATCCTTTTCGCATAAACTCTATTTTTTCCGGGAATACATCCGCATGAGAATCCTTAATGCTGTAGGTATAACTTTTCACCTGCCGCGATAAATTATTCAGTATGGTTGCACTGAACAGGTCATCCATATTTAGTACCGCACTGGACAACCGACTGCCCTGGAAAAGTTTGAGCTTTTCTTCTCCATAAGCCCTCATTGACCCGTTATAATCCAGATGATCACGAGTCAGATTACTAAACACCGCAATATCAAAATCGTTGATACAGACACGCCCCTGCTT
>JAYPJO010000024.1:10513-14842 GCA_038128465.1 Gammaproteobacteria bacterium | reverse complement strand
GTAACGGGGTCTGGTGTGGTTCCCGGCAAGCTGGAAAGCCCATCTTTTTCACGGCTTTGCGAATAAACCCCGTAACCCAAAGTGCCACTTATCCCACAAATTTGATCCATGGCTGTCAGACTTTGTGCAAGAAACTGACTGATACTGGTTTTACCATTGGTTCCGGTAATACCTATAAGTTTGAAATAGTCAGCAGGCTTGTGAAAAAACGTCGCAGCAATGGAGCTGATACGGTTCGCCAGATAGGAGACCGGGATAACGGGAACATTGTTCTCCACAGTAATTTCCTGCCAGAGCTCGCCCTTTTCTACCAGAACAGCCGCAGCACCCTTCTCGACAACTTCAGATACAAAATCCCGCCCGTCGAAATTGGCGCCTTTACAGGCAATAAACAGATCGCCCCTTTCAATTTTTCGACTATCCAGCTCTATGCCTGTCAATTCCACATCCAGGTGTTCTGCAATTTCCATTTCTTCCTGCAACAAGCGAGACAGGGACATTTGCTGTGTCACACTCTTGGCCGTATTCACTGACTCCTCCTATTACTACTGACAAGTGAAGAGTTCAGTTCAGTTCTCGCCGTAGCTGAACCAAGGTTATTGCCTGCTTCAGGAATGATGTCTGGTGCGACATTCAGAATCCGCAGGGCTCCTGCTGTAATGTTGGCAAATACCGGCGCAGCCACCTGTCCACCCCCATATTCCTCACCTTGCGGCTCATGAATGGTGACAACGGTCACTATTTTGGGATTGGTAACCGGTGCGAATCCCGCAAATAGCGAGATATAATTTTCATCATCGTAGGCGCCCCGTTCCACATCGTAGTACCAGGCTGTGCCTGTCTTTCCTGCTACACGGTGACTTGGTATATAGGCCCGTGTGCCTGTGCCACCGCCACCAGGCCGAACTACAGCTTCCAGCATGGATGTAACTGATCTGGCCAGTTCAGCACTAATCACCCGGGTAGCAGGGATTTCATCCTCAGGATTTACTTTTAACAGAGTCACCGGCTTGAACATGCCGTCATTGGCATAAACCATATATGCCTGAGCTAGTTGCAAGGGTGAAACCTGAAAACCATAGCCATAGGCCAGCGTTGCAATTTCGGAATTGCTCCAGCGTGCATGATCAACCAGCATACCTGCAGACTCTCCAGGGAAACCGGTTCCCACTGACTGACCAAAACCCACACGTTTTAAAACATCGAGCATGGGCTCCTGACCCATCTCGAGTGCAAGTCGACTGGCACCCACCTGTGAAGATTTCGCAAGAATACGCTCCAGATTGGATTCGCCATAATTCACTGGGTCACGAATGGTCGCCCGATCAATACGGATATAACCGGGACCAGTATCAATAATACTTTCAGTATCAAAGAGACCTGTCTCAAGAGCAGCGGTTACCGTAAATGTTTTTACTGTTGATCCAGGTTCCAGTGATTCTGCAATAGCCCTGTTTTTCAAACCATCAAGTTGTTGACTCAGGTTGATGCGATTGTTCGGGTTGAATGAAGGCTGGCTTACCATGGCCAGAATTTCACCAGTCTCTACATCGAGTACAACCGCAGTCCCTGCGCTGGCATAACGTCTGGTAACTTCTTCTTTCAAGGCCTTGTAGGCCAGAAACTGGATTTGTGAATCAATGCTAAGCACCAGATCATTACCCGGTTCAGCAACTCTGTTGATTCTGAGCTCACTTATAATACTGCCATTTCTATCTTTTAGTACCTGCTTAGAGCCAGGTGTCCCTTCCAGCCAGTCGTCATAAGCGAGCTCCACACCTTCCTGGCCAACTTCATCGCTGTTTGCCATGCCAACCACATGTACTGCCACTTCTCCCAGGGGGTAAAAACGCTTGTATTCCTCTTCTGCCCATACTCCTTCAAAGCCGTGTGACAACACCAGTTCTGCTTCTGCTGGTGGAATGCGGCGCTTAATAAACATGAACTCACGATTAGCATTTTCCTGAATTCGGTTACCCAGCACATCGGTATTAACATCAATGCTTCTCAGGATTTCTGATAACTGTTCCCACTGATCAGGATGACGGATGATTTCCTTTGGATTTAAAACCAGTGACTGAACAGGTGTACTGATGGCCAAAGGCTCACCGTTTCTATCCAGAATATTGCCACGATGGGCAGCGATAACATCATTGCGAACCGTACGTGCATCTCCCTGTAATTGCAGAACTTCGTTATTTAACACCTGCAAATCCATTACTTTCCAGGCGATGATACTCAGGAGTGAAAGAATCACCATAAAGACAAAATAAAGTCTCCAGCTACTGTGTTGCTTTTCTATTTGCCTGGCACTCATTGCCGGATCATCACCATATTCTCCAATGTCGGAATTTGCATTCCTAACTCTGTTACTGCGATATCTTCTAATCTGCCCTGGGAGATCAGACTGCTTTCCTCAAGCAGTAGCTGTCCCCACTCAACCTGCAAGGCATTACGCTGGTTTTCCAGCAACTGCAACTCATTCAGCAGATGCCTGCTTTCATTCACTGCGTAAATCACACCCACTGCCGATGCGCACACCAGAAAAAGACCAAGAAAAAATGCAAACCACAAAATCATTTCATTACTGCTGTGCATAATTAAATCTTGTTTTTTTATCTTTTTATCAGCACTGTTCATCACCTAACCCTGACTCAGGCTATTTTTTCCGCCACCCGCATTACTGCACTACGTGATCTGATATTGGCACTTAACTCCTCCGCGTCCACTTTAACTGCCTTGCCAATTGCTTTGAGTCGCGGTCTGAGCTGTTCCTGGGTGATTGGTAAATCTGCCGGGAATTCACCCCCTTTAATTTCTTTCTGAATAAACTGCTTAACTATTCTGTCTTCCAATGAATGAAAACTGATTACGACCATGCGCCCACCAATGCTTAAAATTTCCAGTATTGATTTCAGCGCCTGCTGCAAATCCGCCAGCTCATTGTTTATAAATATTCTTATCGCCTGAAATGATCGCGTTGCCGGATGCCTGTTTTTTTCCCATTTTGGGTGTGCCTGTTTAATGACGTCTGCCAGCTGCAGGGTTGAATCTATAGTCTGCTCATCCCGATAGTTGCAAATAGCTCTGGCAATTCGCCGGGAATAACGTTCTTCTCCAAACTGATAAAGCACATCGGCCAGCGTCTTTTCATCAACTTGCGCCAGCCAGGATTCTGCTGTAATCCCACTTGCAGTATTCATCCGCATATCCAAAGGTCCGTCTTTATAAAAACTAAACCCTCTTTGCGCATCATCCAGTTGTGGCGATGAAACACCCAGATCCAACAACACACCCGTTACCTGGTTTGTCTCACCCAGGTCGTTTACTGCTTTTTCAATTGCCTTAAAACTGCCGTGAAAAGCCCTTACCCGCATATCTTCCTGTGCCAGCTGCTCTGCATTTGCAATTGCAACAGGATCCTTATCTATAACTAAGAGGCGGCCCTGATCTGATAAACCATTCAGGATACTTCTGCTGTGCCCACCCCGACCAAAGGTTCCATCCACATAAAGACCATTTTCATCGGTAATCAATGCAACAACCGCCTGATCCAACAGAACACTTTGATGCTGCATGCTCACACTTTCCACTTTTGCTCCCTTGCTTGTCGTTCTATTTATAAAGAGAGATTTTTCAATTCTTCCGGTAATTCTTCTGTATTTACCTTGTGTTTTAACCAGCCATCACGGGTCTCATTCCAGGCTTCTTCATTCCACACAGCCAGTTTGTTGCCCTGCCCAACCAGAGCCGCTTTTTTATCAAGATTGACAAACTGTCTTAAATTCAGGGGAATCAGGATGCGCCCGCTGCTATCAAGGTTTACTTCAGTAGCATGCCCTATAAATATGTTTTTCAGGCGGCGAGACTCTGGATTAAAACTGGAAAGTGCTGACACTTTACGTTCGATTTCTTCAAACTCATTCAGGGGGTAAATTACAAGGGAGTCACCATCCTGATCGATAGTAACGACTAACTGACCCTGGCAATGACTTTCGATAATGCCACGAAAGCGCGCAGGCACAGCCATTCGCCCTTTGGCGTCTAATGTCACTGAATGTAAACCTCGAAATAGCAAGGCTATTTCCCCCATAAGCACTTGGGTTTCATGTGAAATATGCTCACATAAAACCCACAATTAACCCACTGTGTAGCCACTA
Source organism: Gammaproteobacteria bacterium (assembly GCA_038128465.1). Classification (GTDB taxonomy): domain Bacteria; phylum Pseudomonadota; class Gammaproteobacteria; order Pseudomonadales; family Pseudohongiellaceae; genus UBA5109. Next base: position 10,682 of record JAYPJO010000024.1, on the reverse strand, counting down.
TATTGCTACTTTTCTGCACTATAAGGGAGTTCCAACAAGTAAATCAAGCACTTGTTTGCGTTAATTTGCGTAGAAAATGAGGCTAAATGCGCCGAAAACCGAGAAAAATGACTATTTTTTATAAAATATTTAAAACTAAAGCTTATATTTTACAAAAAGCTATATTGCA
>JAYPJO010000024.1:0-10503 GCA_038128465.1 Gammaproteobacteria bacterium | reverse complement strand
TCATACACCTGAAGCCCTTAACTAAGCTGCAAACAGGCTACTTGAAACCAGGCTAGAGAGTTTTGTGTGAGTCGGCCGATAAGCCGGGTTCTGTCGTGGACAATCATTCATCTTGGGCTTGTGTCACCACAAACCTCATGCAGCCTACCCGAACCCAGTACGAGCAGTACTATCAGGTTTCTATTTGGCCTTGCTCCAGGTGGGGTTTACCATGCCATGGAATGTTGCCACCCATGCGGTGCGCTCTTACCGCACCATTTCACCCTTACCGCATAAGATTTTATTCAAATGTGGCGGTATATTTTCTGCTGCACTTTCCGTAGGCTCACGCCCCCCAGGGGTTACCTGGCACCTTGCTCTATGGAGCCCGGACTTTCCTCTGCCTTCAAATGAAAACAGCGATTGCCTGGCCAACTCACAGACCAATTATAAAGGATTGAGAAACTTGTGTCAGAGTAAAAACTTGATTTTCCTAGTCAGATTTAAAAGGTCAGGCAGCAATACCTGAAAGCGTCAGATTATGAATATCTGTTCTTATTCCAGACCAGTCTGGATGTAGCTTGATACTTTCAAAGTATCTGGTTGTCTTCATTGAAATCCATTTCAATAGCCTATTTAGCTTGCTCTACCCGATTTAAGCGTAGTTTGTATTTCCTGTTACAAGCACTTTTCGTCAATTAACTACGATTTCACGTGCTTAAAGTCAGTCTTGTTTATGAATAAACAAAGCTGTCACAGTGAGGTCAGCACAATCATGCGGGCAGGCGCCATAAGCGGTTTTTACATTTCTGGATTCAGATGATTTGGTAGCCATAACGGTCATTCTATCTAGAATAAGATCAGAGTAAACAAGGTCTCTCTAGTCGAGCATCGATTTCAGGAGGCCTCACATATCACTGCATTTGTATCCATTATTGCTGCCCATAGTGTAAGCAGGAAACCTACAAACTGGCAGGGTAGTGCCATTTTGACCCTGATAAACCAGGCTTTGAGGTGCATTACCATTTTCCGTCCAGTCGATAATGGCTTCAATCCAGTTTACAGTCATAGCACCAACGGCATGGCCGGTTCCTGGAACAATAAAGAATCGAGCATGGTCATCAACTTCAAAATCAGCATCATTGGCCACAACCGATGCAGTTTCAGTTAATTCACTAAAGACGCGGACATGATCACCTGGTGACAGCAAATTGTCTGAACCATCATGCCAGCTAATTAGTTTTTTCCCAGATGCAATAAATTCAGCTACAGCCAATCTGTCATGGCCCACACCACTGCGCATGAGTCCATTGGCAATTTCGTAGTAGTGTCTATCCGGATCAAACTGCTGTCGTTTTTCCACTTGTAACCAACTCATATCATCAGTACCTATCCAGGCATAGACTGCCCCAAGCCCACCAAAGCTTGAACCAAATGGGCCAAAATCAGCCCAGTAAAACCTGGACGACAGGATATTGCCATTGGTATCAACGATATCATTTAGCAAAAGCTCCAGGGTTCCTGCCTGCTCGGCGGATAGACATTGCGCCATTTGACCTGTTTCGCATATCAGCTCCCGTGGCGAAAAATCACAAGCTGCAGGATTGCCAATAATGCCATCTTCCCTGCCATCATCTGCATCACAAGCTGCAATAGCAGCATTAAAGGCCATGGTATATTCAGCCTGCGACAAAGCTGAAGAAGTACCCTGAACACTCGCCAGTGACATCCAGGCTGTCGTGGTGCCTGGCATATTCATCGGTTCACAGCCTGATACAACACCATCAAAATAGTCGCCCCAGCGTTGCGCAGCGATATAGGCATTGCGCCCTCCGTTCGAACAGCCATTGAAATAACCATATTCAGGCATGCGGCCATACACGTCCTGCATCAGACCATGAGCGAAATCCAGCACAACCTTGCCTGCCAGGTAGGTGTAATCCATCAAGGACTGTTCTGCGTCATCACCACCGACAAGCCAGACATCTGGCGCTGATTCACCATCAACACCGGCACGATTGCCGCCATTGGAAGAAGCATGCACAGCTTTGAATCTGGCTACGGCTTCATTTATACCGAAAACCTCACCTTCAGGGTTTCGCTGCAATGCTGATGGGATAACGCCATCAAAGCCGCCTCCACCTTGTTGTACATAGCGACCAGACCAGTCACCGGGGAGCACCACCTCCAGATCTAGATAGGGTGCCCGGAACCCAGATACCACACATACCGGATCATCCACTAAATCCAATTCCAGCCATTCTGTTGACGTGACCTCCACCCCTTCAAATATTTGACCTAGCAGGGCCACACATTCCCCGGCACTGATGGAACCCTGGGCCTGAGACTGGGCAGGCTGCAATGACATGAACATTACAATCACCGGTATTATAAATTTTGTCGATTTCAATATCTTATTATTCAAGATTATGGTTTTCATGGTTTCCTCGACTCCGTTTTATATCTTTGCAACTGGTTTTTATTAGCAGATTTATTCTGAATTAATTTACTTAACTTAGGCTATCGACAATTTACCCTGATTACTTTGACTGTACCTTAGCTATACTTTAGCTGTACTTTAACTGATTGTTTAAGCTTAATTAAGACTATCCTTTTTGCAGATCAATGGGGTGATTAATGCGATTAATGATGGCTCATTAGTGGTAGCAATAGGTTTCTCTACCAAGTCAATTATCATCATTTGCTGTATTTTGCATAGAGGAAGACTTAAAAATATTTTTAATGATAAAAATGAGCATCAAAGCTACAAAAACACCATCAAAAACCAAGCCACCAGTATCAGTTTGAGAGAAATTAAATCGTTGCCAAATCATTGGCATATATAAAACCAAGGCAATACAACAAAATATACGAGCTTTTTCGTAATTTTATTCTTTCAATGCAAACGCACCCGTTACGATCATAAATAGGCCACTAGCAAAAAAAGAATAATTTACAAACGGCTCACCGACACTGCCATTAAAGGCCGGCGCAAACCAAAGAAACAAACCGACAAATATAAAAGTTAGTCCCATATTAATTTTTCAGACTATTCCCAGATCATCTTTGCCATTCCAGTCTGGAGGGCCTTTTTCGCTGGATTCGTATGCTTCCAGATATGCTTCCAATTGAGCCAATTTTTCAAGCAACTGAATCTGCATTGCTTTTTCTTGCTCGTTAGCTGGAATCAGTTCTATGACTGATTTATAAATAGATGCCTGTTGTGTCATTATCTTAAAAGTATCCAGATAAGAATTTTTCCATAACGATATGACGTCATTAATTGCCTTTGCCAATTCAATAAAATCACCTGATAAATTTTGTATAAAAATTATTTCGGGCTGATCAATCCACTGCTGAGTTTCAAAATTGAAATATTGATTACTGCCAGGGCCACTACTCATTTGAGATATGCAATTTTTTTATGAACGTTGATTATTATGAAACTGCTTCTGGGGCTAATCAAGTTGACCTCTACTTTAAACAGCTAGTGTGTCATGGCATAAATGACATAATTCAAGCCAAAGCGATAAGCAAGTGCTGTCATGGGCTCAGGGTAGACAGGATCGTCCGCATGTTCCCAGGCATCTCCCATGTCCATATTATAATTTATTGCCACCATCAGGCGGCCATGGTCATCATAGATGCCGCGCCAGGCCTGAGACCCTCGTAACTGAGCCTGAACAGAACCGTCTGCAGACCGGTATAAGTGACGGCGACCCGGAATCTGGGTTAATTGGTCCAGCACATAAAGCACATTAAAAACTTCGTCCTCACTGCTTAAATCAACAATGGCACGTCTGGGAAAGATTTTACTCATTGCATGTTGAAAGGATTGCCATTCAGCTGCACCATGAAAGTCATCAACCACCAGAAATCCTCCCCGATACAGGTATTCTCGCCAGCGCGCTACTTCTTCCGGGTTTGGATCCCAACCTCCCTGTCCTACCTGCTGGGCAAATAACCAGGGGTAGTCAAAGATTTCATCCTCCATAATACTCAGGTGCACGCTGTCATCTGCAACATCAATGCGGGAAAGTCGGCTCAAACCGTCCAGGAAATGATTTTCAGCAGCAGGATAATCTATCGCCCACCAGCCTTGTCCACGCCTGGATAACGCAAAATTTCTACCTCTTGGTCCGTAGCCATTGTTGTAAATAAGCCGGGCCATATGAAATTCAGCCTGCGGTTGATAACTGGCATTGAGCACTTGAGCAAAGCTAGTTGTTGCCAGCATCATTGGAAATAGTAAAGATAGATAGGTAAGTAATCTGAAAAAGATCATCAAATTTGAGCCTGTATCTGTGCTGGAATATTAATCTAATATACCGCTACTAAATATACCGCTAATAGACACGACGGACTAGTACGAATAACCCATCGCTACTCTATCTGAAAGCTGGCAATTGTTAGTCATAAAAAAACCGGACTATGTCCGGTTTTTTTATGCTGGAAACAGCAGTCATTGCTAACTGATCAGGCTATTGATCAGGCGCATTTCTTCCTCGCGTGGATTATTGACCAGCTGCGGATCAGGGTTTAACAGCATCGTTGCCTTTTCTGTGGTAGTAAAAGGACGCCATTCAGGCATGCCGGGATGGCTCGGGTTACCGGTTCGGGCGAAGCTGGCCCAGGCTGTCGACATGATAACTTCCAAAGCATCCTGTTCCGGTCCACTGCCAATTGCTGAAGCTGCTACTTCCACATTATTCAGCGCAAAAGGAATATCCATACAATGCATAGCACGTAACTCACCATCCCTGACCGGCGAATACCAGTTGTAATAATATTTATAAACCGCAGCCCTTCCTAGCGCCGCTTTCCTTTCGGCCTGCTGATTAGTGCCCTGACGGAATCCTGAGCCATCGGTAGCAATGATGAGATATAAATCCAGATTACTGGCCTCAGGCCGATTACTTCGGTATAGGTTAATAACCCGGTTGGTATCACTTTCATTCGTCCTTAAAGCCCGGCTGACATAATAACGAAGCGCCTGTTCATCAAGGACATCATAGCTCTGTCCGGTTGACCAGGTAACTTCGGTTTCAGTTGAGCCAATCATCAGAGGCACATCGGCAGACAGCGTTGTAGCCGTTGGGTCGAAGATATGAGATGGCAAGGTGCGGCCATCAACCACCGGACCGAAACCGCCGACACCAGGATTGTTCGCCAACGCATCCCGTAATATGTAAAAAGGAACTTCCTGCAGGGCATCCGGATTACTGATATCCAACAACTCCATGACGTTACGCGCTGTTTCGGTCGCCCGGTCTGCAGTCATGGATCGTACCTGCGAACCACTTTGTGCAATAGCCTTGTGAAATAAACCCTGTGCTGCAGGAATCCCCAGTAAGGTGCTGACCTTGGCCCCACCACCGGATTGTCCCATTATCGTCACATTATCCGGATCGCCACCAAAAGCTTCGATATTATCCCGTACCCATTCCAGGGCCATGACTACATCAAGCATCCCTACATTGCTGGCCTGTGCATATTTATCACCACCAATTTCCGGCAGATATAAAAAACCAAATGCATTCAATCGATGATTAATGCCGACAAATACCACATCATGCTCATTCGCCATGTTCGTGCCGTCATATACATGACCACCGGAAGAACCGCCGGAAAATCCGCCACCATGCAACCACACCATGACAGGTCGTCTGGCATTGTCATTCAGTCCTTTGGACCAGACATTCAGCACCAGGCAATCTTCGCTGGAAGGCTCCATACGGTAGAGGACACCCCATTCATGGATAAGCGGACGCTGCGTTTGTGGAGCCCGATCGCCGATATCCAGTGCATCACGGACACCACTCCAGGGTGATACCTTGCTGGCCGGCAGGAAGCGATTGCTACCACCGGTGGGAGCACCATAAGGAATGCCCCGGAATGCATGTACATTTCCGCGTCGCGAACCGCGAATACGCCCACTTTCGATTTCAACCACTTCGCCGTTAGTATATGGCGTAGCATCAGCCGGTGGTTGTGCTTTTGATGCGGATGACAGCGTCAGAGCACCGGCAGCCGCAACGGCGCCAAGCCCGAGAAAATCGCGTCTGTCTATGCCATGAGTAATTGTGTCTTCAACCGGACCTGCTTCCACCTCTTTTTGTTTTTCTGGTGTATTCATCGCTCGCTCCATTCAAGTCAGTAATTATTGGATGTAATAATAATAGTTAAGACTACAATTCTAAAACCTGAAATTACGCGTATATTTCAGCACTATTTCTGATTCACGCACCTGCAAGCCCCTGAAAGCACCATCGAATGAATCGGTGTTGTAATTCAGGACCAGGAATAAATCTTCCCCAGCGCGCGGGTTCCAGCGCAAACGGCTGTTCAGGCCCACAGTACCCGAGCCGTTGTCGTACTGCATCAGGTTGCGCCAGGACCACTCTGGTGAAAATGCAAAATTCAGGTTCATGCTGATCAGGCGGGTCACAAAATCACCTTCAGGCATTTCAACATCGGTGTATTCATAATTGAGAGCCATTTGAATATTGCGAGTGGCGGTCCAGTTGATCCCCAGCGTACTTTCACTGCGTTCACCATTGTAAAAGTCACCAATCCGGTAAGAAATATCGGGTGAAAAATTTCGCTGATTGGTTGTGTTTATCTCAAACTGAATTGACTCGAAAGCATATTTACCCTGGGGAATGATGATCCCGGGCCTGATTTCAAAAGGATTCTCCAGGCCTTCTCGTTCCCGTCTGGCGGTAATTGAAAGCTCATCACCATTATGGGTATTGATGGAAAGCAAACGCGCGAAGATAGCTTCACTTTGCAGGTCATCGGTATCATTTCTTCTAAAGTGTGAAATTCTGACAAAATTGAAAGTATTTCTGATCAATGGATGATTCCTGAAAAAATAGCGCCCACTGATGAAACCACTGACCTGCTCAACCCCCCTGCGGTTAGCAAAGCCCATGGCGGGATCAAACTCGTCACCCAGATAAGTATAGCGAAGACTGCCACTGAAACCGGTTCCCTGGGTAGATAAAGTGGTGGATGCACTGTAGGCTTTCTGGTCACCCACAACACCATCCGTATCAGTTTGCTGATACCAGTAATTACCGGTCAGCGAATGCGTATCTGTAAAACGGGTATTACGATAAATAAAATCCGTACCAATCAGTGTACTGTCAGTCTCACTATTCGGATCACCCTCTGTCATGATGATACCTATCCTGGATTCAGACAATACATTCGCAGTTGCCCTACCGACGAAGACATCCTGTCCCTCCAGCCCGGGCCCATCACCCTGCTGCACCATCAACGCACCAACACTGATGGTATTTCCAATCCGGCCAGTGAGTTTGCCACCTACTTCAATATCAACGGGGTTGCCGGTTCTGGGATCCAGGCCAATTCGTCGCGAATAAAATGGAATACCATTGGAGTTGGCGGGTCCGCCACCTCCACCACCGCCAGACAATCCTCCAAAGGTGAAAATTTCCGAGTCCTGTAAAAAAAAGTCGCGCCTTTCCGGAAAAAACAGGGAGAATCGGGTCAGGTTAACCTGGCGGTTATCAACATCAGTGGCCGAAAAATCGGTATTAAGGGTCAGGGCCCCGGTCAGGTTGGGCGTGAATTTGTAAAACACATCCAGTGATGGGTCAAAACGGTCTGAGGTATCACCTAACGCATGATTTTCTTTTTGCGCTACTGTTACTGAAGGCACAATATCCAGACCAATGCCCTGGTTCACATCAGATATGCCCGATGCCTGACCGGCCGTTGAGGGGTTATTATTACGATTAAAGGATGACCAGGCGAGAGATTCATTACTCGATGCAATTTCACGTCCCAGTGAAAATCCCCATTCATCAGCGTCAGGATCAAAATTCAGCGTGATAAAAGGAATCGCCAGTTCAGTGGTCCAGCCCTCTTCGTCTATTCTGGAATCAGTGTCCCAGATGCCATCCCAGTTCCAGTTGAGTGAACCTGGATTTTCATAAACTGCATCAGCCCGAAGACCATTGGGATGGCCGACAAAACGAAACCCTGTCAGGTTATTGTTGAAGGTATCCAGGATGACATATATCAGATCGTCATTACCCATGGACTGGTCATCATGAACCAGTGACATTGCTCTTATTTGTTCGGGATTTGTATCATAGAGACGGGCTGCCAGATAAAAATAATTTTCACTGTAAGTGACATAAAACTCACTGGCCTGCGACGGCTCACCATGGTCCACAGGAAGCATCTGATGCAGGTCGGTGATGACTAAAGCCTGCTGCCAGATTTCATCATCCAGTACACCGTCTATGACAGGTTCCAGATCAGTTTTTGGAATATTGATCTGCTTGCTATCTGAATTAGTCCGGTTTGCAGGCTGGGCAAGCGTAATCGGTGAGCTGGCAAGCAGGCCCAGCAAGACAGCGACAACTGTTCGGTAAATAAAAGGGAGAAGCATTCTATTCAAGTCTGGAAGATCGGAATCCGGTGATTGACCTGCTGATTTCATGGGCGCGAATATTACCACAGAAGCTACTTTTGGTGACTGAATTTAAAGCAGCTTAGTGGCGAATCATGCAGGAATAATGGAAATATATACCTGGCACTATTATCACCCGCCGGGTACCAAATAATTTACAACAGCATGCTGCGAAGAGCAGGATCCTGCTCGCTGTATTTTTCCCAGAGATGGGAAAACTCATCAGCCAGCACTTTACATTCCTGGGCGGCATCATAGTGCACAAACCCGCTGTAGATCTGGTCTTCATGCATGTACAGCAGGTCTTTCCGGTCGCCTATCAGATAACAGATGGTGTCTTTGGCAGGCTTTATCAGCAGCTTCCTCATTTCCACCTTGGTGGACAGACGCCGGGCCAGTTCCAGCAGTCGATGACCCTGCTCAACTACAGGCTGGATATCCTTGACCAGAATTTTGACCTGGGTGTTCCGGTCACCTCGGGCAAGGTCGAGAATATGCTGGTAAAAATCTTCTGAATTATAAATTGCCGGATCCAGAGTTTTGCTCATTATCAGGATTTCCCGACGCGATTCAGCAACCACCTTTATGGAATGTTTAACAAAATCCTACAGCTCATCCAGCAACATGAGGTTGGGGTCTATTTCAGAAGTATGCTCAGCCATTCGTTCTCACCGGTAATTAAGAAAGACTGCATGAATTTAACGCTGACATGAACTGTTTACAACTTTTTACAAGGTTAATTGCTTCAATTGACCTTCAGATCAAGGCTTGATCTAATATGCGCCCTCTTGATGGTATAAGTTGTCCTCAACAGGCTGCAGTCAATCATCAAAAGTTGAGGATCCGCAATGGATTCGAACATGGTTTTCTAATTGGGGTGTCGCCAAGCGGTAAGGCAATGGACTCTGACTCCATCATGCGTAGGTTCGAATCCTACCACCCCAGCCATTTCCCAGATATTTAACCACTTGAACAGGAACACATAATTGCTTAGGGAATGTGATAGCAATATAACTGTCTATATAAGTGAAGTTCTCAGAAAAAAAGGCTTCCGAAGAAGCCCTTTTTTAAAACAATAATTTAAAAAGATTGTTATTAAAGACTCTGGATTACCGCCAGGGACTGCATGACATTTTCTTCTGGTGATACACCACCAACCACGGCAGCGATAGATCCTTCGGAATCCACAACAAAGGTCGTGCGTTCTGCAAAGCCATGACCAATTTCAATACCACGGGTATCCAGGGCACCAGTCACTGCACCGCGCACCTGGATATCATAGGTCGCGGCAATAGTGCCTTCTTCGTCAGAGACAACTGGCAACTCACCGGCACAGTAGTTGGGGTCAGCCGAGAAGTCATTTAACCGCTCAATGCTGTCAAGGGATACACCGACAACGGAAGCACCGGCATCTCGAAACAGCTGCATGTTATCGGCAAAGGTTTTGGCTTGGATATTACACCCCTGGGTGAACGCAGATGGATAGAAATACACAACTGTCGGGCCATAGTGAAGTGATTGCTGCAGTGAGTAGGTAAACTCCTGGCCATCCAGGGAAGCCTGGGCAGTAAAGAATGGGGCTTCAACACCTTCTTCCAGTGCTGCATTAACCGGTAGAGCCAGGGCGCCAGCCAACATGGCAGCTGTCAGGAACGTTTTTTTCATTACTTTCTCCTTGAAAGGTTCAAATAAGATGGATTGAATTTTCTAATGACCGGGCAATAATAATCGCTTCACAATACAAGGGCAATGCTGGTAAATCCCTATATTTACAAGGGTTTTTGCCATTCAACAGGCTTGTTGACTTGTCTTTGGCAAACTCGGTAGCATGCCAACATAGTTATACAAAGAACATACTGAAACCATCATGAATAAATTTTCGTTTTCCCTGCTTATCGCTTTCGTGCTGACAGCCTGCAGTAATGACGACAGTGGCACAAACAATGCTGCTACACCAACCAGCAACCCGGTACAGGAAATTCTGGCCAGTCTTGACCCGTCTGTTGACCCGGAAGAGACCACTTACCAGAGCCTGGACGGCCTTGGCTTTGAGCTGGATGCCTTTGCCGGACAAAAAG
>JAYPJO010000023.1:7264-15490 GCA_038128465.1 Gammaproteobacteria bacterium | reverse complement strand
CTGTATCGCTGATTAATGACCAAAATGAGGATTATCTTCTGATCGAAATTCAGGAACAGGATCGTAGCTATAGTATCAGTCGTGGAGAAACTCTGATTTCAAATCACGAAACGACCCTGGCACTGGTCAGAAACCTTGGACACGAAATTAAAAATCCTCTGGGAGGAATTCGTGGTGCTGCACAACTTCTTGCTCTGGAACTACCCAATAAAGAACTCAAAGACTATACCAATGTGATTATCAGTGAAGCAGATCGTCTGGTAAATCTGGTCGATCGTCTGACCGGATCCTACAAAAAACCTGTTTTACAAAAACTCAACATTCATGAAGTGCTTGAACGGGTGAGGTCATTAATGGAAGCCGAATCAAAAGGCAGCATAAAATTTTTCCGAGATTATGATCCAAGTATTCCAGAATTTACCGGTGATGTGGAACAACTTATTCAGGCTGTTTTAAATGTGGTCAAAAATGCCATGCAGTCACTAGTGGAATCAGAGCAGTCCTCTCCAGAAATTATTTTAAAAACCCGAACAATCAGTCATGCTGCGATAGGTCCGGTCTTGCATAAACTGATTGCCAGAATTGAAATTATCGATAACGGGCCAGGCATTCCTTCCGATTTTGTCGAAAATATTTTTTACCCCCTGATCACCGGTCGTGCAGAAGGTACCGGTGTGGGCCTGTCAATTGCCCAGACCATATTAAAAAATCACAAGGGTTTAATTGAATGTGAAAGTAATGAAGGACAAACCAGATTCATTTTGTCTATTCCGCTTCCGAACAACAATGAAGGTGAATTATCATGAGCAGTAAAGGAAAAATATGGATAGTAGACGACGATACCTCTATCCGCTGGGTACTTGAAAAGTCGCTTTCCAAAGCAGGCTTCCAGATCGATAGTTTCGATAGTGGCGACGCTTTGCTTGAAGAACTGGATCATAATCAACCTGATGCCATAATCAGTGATATCCGAATGCCTGGCAAAGATGGCATTGAAGTGCTAAATCAGGTCAGTAAAAGCTATCCACAATTACCTGTCATTATCATGACCGCACATTCAGATTTAAGCAGTGCGGTAAAGTCCTATGAACATGGCGCCTTTGAATACCTGCCAAAGCCTTTTGATGTGTTAGACGCCACTGATGTCGCTGAGCGTGCTGTCAAATATGCAAGGGACAACAAAAGCACAAGAAAATCTGAGCCTGAAGTTCTAAGTAAAGAAATCATAGGGGAAGCGCCTGCCATGCAGGAAGTTTTTCGATCTATTGGCCGCCTTTCCCATTCAAATATTACGGTACTGATCAAAGGTCAGTCGGGAACCGGTAAGGAACTGGTAGCGCAGGCTTTGCATAAACACAGCCCGCGATCTGATAAACCCTACATCCCTTTGAATGTTGCGGCCATTCCCAAAGATTTAATCGAATCCGAATTATTTGGCCATGAAAAGGGAGCCTTTACCGGCGCCACTCAACAACGTATAGGCCGATTTGAACAAGCTGATGGCGGCACATTATTTCTTGATGAAATTGGTGATATGCCCATGGAAGCACAGACCCGTTTATTGCGAGTGCTATCTGATGGTGAGTTTTTTCGTATTGGAGGAATGAGTCCGATTAAGACAGATGTTCGAATAATTGCGGCAACCCATCAAAATTTGCAGGAACGCGTAAAAGATCATCTGTTTCGCGAAGACCTATATCATCGCCTTAATGTAATTCCGATTCACTTGCCGCCTTTGTCTGAAAGACGTGAAGATATTCCTGCACTCATGTCTCACTTCTTACAAAAAGCTGCTCAGCAAATGGATGTTGAACCTAAAATCATTCGTCCTGACACAACAAAATATTTAACCGGACTAAGCTGGCCCGGTAATGTCAGGCAGTTGGAAAATTTTTGTAGCTGGATTACTGTTATGGCTCCTGGCCGGGAAGTGTTTATCAATGATTTACCTGAAGAGTTTTTAAAACCGGAAAGCCAGAATGGTATATCCGGAAACTGGGCGCAAACTCTCAAAAACTGGGCTGATCAGGAGCTCAGTCTGGGCCACACTGGCATTCTTCAGCAGGCTACACCTATATTTGAAAAATGCATGATCGAAGTGGCGTTAAAGCACAGTGGCGGCAGAAAACGCGACGCATCTGAATTATTAGGCTGGGGCAGAAATACACTTACTCGCAAAATAAAGGAACTTGGTTTGAATTCCAGCGATCAGGATGACGAAGAGTAAAATCTATGTTCAATATAGTACTTTTCGAGCCGGAAATACCTCCCAATACCGGAAATATTATTCGACTAGCCAGCAATACCGGCTGCGTTCTGCATCTGATAAAACCACTGGGTTTTTCGCTAAATGAAAAAAGCCTGAGACGTGCCGGACTCGACTATCATGAATACAGCGAATTAATTACCTATGAAAACTGGCAGGATTTTCTATTAAACAAAGAGTCCGGCGACATTTTCGCCTTCAGTACCAAAGGGGGAACTCTCTACACTGATGTTGAATACCAATCTGGTGCTTTTTTATTGTTTGGCCCAGAAACTCGTGGACTACCTGAAGGCATCAGAAATGACCCTGCAATCAGGGATGTATTGTGTCTTCCCATGCAAAAAAGCAGCAGAAGTTTAAATCTTTCAAACACTGCTGCTATTGCTGTTTATGAAGCCTGGCGGCAAATTAAATTTAAGATTAATAAAGCCTTTTAAGGGACTCAAGCGTTAGTTTGTTCAGCGCCTTCTCCCTGCGCATTTTGCTGTTCCATTGCTTGTTGGAATGCCGCTTCAAAATTTACTGGTGAGAGCATCAATGAAGGAAAACTGCCTTTATTAACCAAATTATCCATACTTTCCCTACCATAGGGGAATAATATACTTGGACAAGTGATATACAGTGCTCGTGTCAGATCTTCTCCTTCGACGCCAACAATTTCGAAAACGCCCGCTTGCTGTACTTCGACGATAAAATATATTTTATCGTCTTCACCTTTGGCTTCAACTGTCATCGTAAGCACAACTTCATATAACGAACCATCAAAGTTGTTGGTCTTGGTATTCATATTAAACTGAATTTGTGGCTTGTATGCGTCCCGGAAAACTTCAGGCGCACTGGGTGCTTCGAATGAAGAATCTTTTACATAAACTCTCTGAATAATAAATCTCGGTGTTGTAGCATCCACCTGCTCAGTAGATTCTGTGTTTGCCTGGTTGTCTGTTTCTGCCATTTTGACTTCTTCCTGTTTTTTTTGAGAATAATTTTTTTAGCAAATAATTTATAATTCTGTTTTGACCCTTAAATAACCAGAGGTAGTCCCTGAGTCTGCCATTCTGTCATACCACCGGTCATTCTGAACACCTGAGTATAACCTTTTGATTCTAATTTCTTGACCGCATCAGCTGATTGGTGCCCCATCTGACAAACCACAATCAGTGGTTTATTTTTACTCTTTTCCAGTTCAGTAATACGCTCATCCAGTTTCGTTAGTGGAATATTCACAGCGTTTACAATGTGCCCCTTATCAAAAACTTTCTTGTCACGAATATCGAGAATTAAACCCTCATCCTGATTGATAAGCCGGGTTGCTTCATGGGTACCAACGGATTTGCCAGATTTTTTTTGAATATAGGCAATCAGCGCTATAAAAATAATTAACCACAGGCCTGTGAGTACCCAATGGTTAACAAGAAACTCTATAAAACGCGCCATAATCCGCTCAATACTGCACTTTCAAAGTGGCACGCAGTATAAAGAACTAAGCCTTCAGAGTAAAACCACTTGCAAGTGTTTTTCACTTCATCCAGGTTTAACTAATCTGTGAGAGAGCCTATAATTTGCCATCCATAATTTATCTACTTCCTTTATATGAATCAGCCTCTTTCTCCCTGCTTGCTATTAATTCTTGATGGCTGGGGACATCGTGATGAATCCGATGCCAACGCAATCAGCATGGCCAATACGCCTGTGTGGGACAAGCTGCTGGACACCTATCCCCATACCCTGATTCATACTTCCGGTTTAAAAGTTGGCTTGCCGGATGGCCAGATGGGTAATTCTGAAGTCGGGCATATGAACCTGGGGGCTGGGCGTGTGGTCTATCAGAATCTGACTCGCATCAATAAAGCTATTAGTGACGGGGAATTTTTTAACAATTCAGCGTTTCTGGATGCCTGTAAAAAAGTGAATTCTGTCAAAGGCGCACTGCATATACTTGGCCTGCTATCTCCAGGTGGAATCCACAGTCATGAAGACCAGATAGAAGCGATAATCGATCTGGCAATTCACCAGGGGTGTGAAAAAATTTATCTGCATGCAATCCTCGATGGCAGAGATACGCCTCCACGCAGCGCTGAAGCATCACTAGCCAGATTCGCAAAAAAACTATCTGACTCAGGTAAGGGGCAAATCGCCAGTATCTGTGGTCGTTTTTATGCTATGGACCGTGATAATCGCTGGGATCGGGTCGATCAGGCTTACCGCGCGCTAGTACTCGGCAAATCTGAATATCATTATGATGATAGTGTGATTGCCTTGCAGGAAGCCTATAAGCGAGATGAAGATGATGAATTTGTATTGCCAAGCTGTATTCGTACTGGTGGTGGCAGTTCTATAACAATGGATGATGGTGATGCCCTGGTTTTTATGAATTTTCGCGCAGATCGTGCGCGCGAAATTACACGCGCTCTCCTTGCTCCTGAATTTCCCGACATACCTTCCCATCACCCAACCAGATTCAGCGCGTTCGTGACACTTACCCAATATGCAGATGACATCGATGTCCCTTGTGCCTATCCTCCCGAAGAATTGAACAATAGTCTGGGTGAATATCTGGCCAGGCAGGAGCTGACTCAATTAAGAATCGCGGAAACAGAAAAGTATGCGCATGTAACTTTTTTCTTTAGTGGTGGCCGTGAACAAGAGTTTGATGGTGAAACACGCATCCTGGTACCTTCGCCACAGGTTGCCACTTATGATCTGAAACCTGAAATGAGCGCCTACGAAGTCTGCGAAAAGTTGGTATCGGCGATTAAAAACCGCGAATATGCAGCCATCATCTCTAATTTTGCCAATGGAGACATGGTTGGTCACACTGGTGATCTGGCAGCATCTATCAAGGCTGTAGAGGTTCTGGATGAATGTATGGGCATGATCACCGATGCCATCCTGGAGGTCGATGGTAATTGTCTGATAACTGCGGATCATGGCAATGTCGAAAAAATGCGGGATGAAATCAGTGGCCAGAATCTGACCTCTCATACTGACGGACCAGTACCACTGCTTTATGTTGGTAACCAGAGCTTAAACTTAAAAAGTGATGGCGCATTATCTGATATAGCACCAAGTTTACTGGCATTGATGCATCTGGAACCTCCCCCCGAAATGAGCGGAATCAGTCTAATCGAATATACATGAAAGATATTGTCAGCGTTCGTGTTATTGTTATTTATGTAAGCGCTTACTTACTATATGTACCTTTTATTAAAGGACAAGAAAGCCCATCTCAGGCCGATCTTGATGCAATATCAGTAACAATTGCTGAGGTTCAGGAACAAATTCAAAACACGCGCCAACAACGCAATAACGTGGAACTGGCTCTGGAAAGCAGTGAAAAAGCCATCTTGGATATTGCGATGGATATTAATGTCATAAATGAAGATATCCACACCCATCAGGAAAGATTGCTTCAACTTGAACAACAAAGCGCCAACCTGAGCCAGCAAAAAGCAGAACAGGAAAAACTGATCGCACAATATATCCTGGCTGCATTTCAGAATGGCCGGGAAGAATATCTCAAGCTCCTGCTTAATCAGGAAAACATCGGTAGCAGCGCCAGAGTGCTTCGATATTATGATTATTTTAATCAGGCCAGATCAGAAAAAATCTCTGAATTTCAGGAAAAAATTAGTGAAATAGACGCTATCAGTAGCGATATTCTGGAAACAAGCAGAATTCTGTCTGAACGTGAGGAGGCCTTGCAGGCGCAGCAAAGTGAACTACAAACACAGCAAAATGAACGCCAGGTGCTGCTTGATGAATTGGATCAGGCTCTGGCCAGCAGTGAAAACGAGTTATCTCGACTGGAAATACAATATCAGGAGATGGCTTTATTAATCGAAGAACTATCCCGTACCATACTTGAGCTTTCTTTTGGCACTGAAGGTGAAGCATTTGCCAATATGAGAAGAGCTCTTCCCTGGCCGCTGCAGGGCCCTTTGCTTAACAGTTACGGTGAAAATTATGCATTGGGGGATTTAAACTGGGAAGGCATCACTATTGGGGGTGATACAGGTACTGAAATCAGCGCCATTCACCATGGCCGGGTCATTTATGCAGACTGGTTTTCCAATTCAGGCTTGCTATTGATAATCGACCATGGTGATGGTTATATGAGCCTCTATGCCCATAATCAGTCACTTTTTAAAGAGGTTGGCGAATGGGTAGTCACTGGTGAATCCATTGCGACCGTAGGCAATACCGGAGGCCGTAGTGAAAGTGGGTTATATTTCGAGATTCGCTATAATGGAGAAGCTCAGGATCCGCTGAATTGGTTAGCGAGGCAGTAAGCCTCAGGTCAATCTTATGAAGATATCTCATTTAATAAGCTACACAGCTTTGAGTTTTATATTAGCACTGCCGGCATATGCACAAACTGGTCAGCAAGCAGTTCAGGGTAATGACCGTGACGCTGCTGAGGAACTTCCCTTGCCGCTAGATGAAGTTCGTATTTTTGCCGAAGTCCTGAACCGTATTCGCAATGCCTATGTTGAACCGCTGGATGACAGAACCCTGCTGGAAAATGCAGTCAGAGGCATGCTGGCCGGTATTGATCCCCATTCCAGCTATCTGGTCAATGAAGAATTTGACAACCTGCAGGAAATGACCACTGGTGAATTTGGTGGGTTAGGTGTACAGGTTGGTGTTAACAATGGCTTTATCACCATCATCAGCCCGGTAGATGGCTCGCCAGCAGATATTGCCGGTATTCAGGCCGGAGACATCGTTATCAAAATTGACGATACACCAACCACTGATATCACCATTGATGAAACCACAGATTTGATGCGTGGTCCTCCCGGTACCGATATCGTGTTGACCATTTTGCGTGAAGGTGTTGATGAAGCCCTTGAAATAACGGTAACCCGCGACATCATTACATCCAGTAGTGTGCGATCAAGATTTTTAGAACCCGGTTTTGCTTATATCCGTATCTCCCAGTTTGTCACCGGCACTGGCCGAGAAATAAACACTGCTCTGGAAAATTTTCACCTGAACGACGCTGATCTGGAAGGTATTATTCTGGATTTGCGTAATAATCCCGGTGGCGTATTACAGGCCGCTGTTGATGTCGTTGATGCTTTTATTTCAGAAGGTCTGATTGTTTACACGGAAGGCCGAGAGACGAGTTCCTATTCCCGCTATGATGCCACCCCTGCAAATCCCAGCCGAGGTGTGCCTCTTATTGTTCTGATTAATCAAGGATCTGCCTCCGCTTCAGAAGTTGTTGCTGGCGCTTTGCAGGACCATGGACGTGCCGTGATAATGGGCACACAAAGTTTTGGAAAAGGTTCCGTGCAGACAGTATTGCCATTGGCCAATGACCGCGCAATCAAATTAACCACAGCACTTTATTTCACTCCAAATGGTCGTTCCATACAGGCTCTGGGTATTACTCCAAACATCATAGTCCGACAGGGACGTCTCACCAGCCTGCCTGACAACCCCGCCAGTTATCGCGAAGAAGACCTGGAAGGACATCTGGAAAACGAAGACATGGTTGGCTCGATCCCGGAAGTTCTCGACCTTACTGGTGATCAGGTTATTATCGGGGATTATCAGTTGAATGAAGCTTTGAATATCCTGAAAGGTTTAGTTCTTCTCCAAGCCCAACCTTATTGATATCGAAGCTACTGCGCTCACTCCTGCTTCGTTAAATACAGATTTTTATTCAGTTACTTACTGCCATGTAAGCGCCTTCACAAAAATCTGTTTTTGTCTCACAGTAGTTTCGCTCGTAAAGCTTCTTCTAGAAAAACTAATTTTAAATTACACCCGGAATGATCTTCCCAAACGGTGATTCCTTAAATTTTTATATTTTTTAAACTGAAAAAGTATTTCGGAAAAATTAAATTTTTATTCGTGAAAAATATTTCATTAATTATTAAAAAGCTTCATAAGCGAAATTGAGGCAAGATGGAAATTTATTTAGTGAAATAAATTTACGAAATAGAAAGTAA
>JAYPJO010000023.1:5317-7254 GCA_038128465.1 Gammaproteobacteria bacterium | reverse complement strand
TGTTAAAGCATCGCGAGCGAAGTTCAGGCGCGGCAAATAAAATTTTTAATTCGGGATCTTATAACTAATAATTGACTGGATTAAAAATTTTATTTAACAAAGCATGGACGAACGCAGCAGCTTTTCATCTAACTTCTATACCCTTAGAGGCCATATATTCTTTGGCCTGGGGTATGCTGTACTCCCCAAAATGAAAAATACTTGCAGCCAGTACAGCATCCACCTTGCCTTCTACAATGCCATCAACCAGATGCTGTAAATTGCCGACACCCCCTGAAGCGATGACCGGCACACTTACTGCTTCACTGATTGCCCGATTCAGTGCCAGGTCAAATCCATTTTTAGTACCATCACGATCCATGCTGGTTAACAAAATTTCACCAGCACCATAGGCAACCATTCTTTTTGCCCAATCAACAGCAACCAGACCGGTTGCTTTACGTCCGCCATGCGTGAATATTTCCCAACGCAAAGCTTCATCTTCACTGGATACCTGCTTGGCATCTATTGCGACTACAATGCATTGTGAACCAAACTTTTGGGCTGCTTCCCGGACAAATTCAGGACTTAAAACGGCACTGGTATTTATTGCGACCTTATCGGCTCCGGCTCTTAGCATCATACGAATGTCATCAATTGTTCGTATTCCGCCACCTACTGTTAATGGAATAAAAACCTGGCTGGCAATAGCTTCCACTGTGTGTACAGTAGTCTCGCGATCATCACTGCTGGCGGTGATATCAAGAAATGTAATTTCATCAGCCCCCTGATCACAATAGCGCTTTGATACTTCAACAGGATCACCGGCATCACGGATATCCACAAATTTAACGCCTTTAACCACACGACCATTTTCGCAATCCAGACAGGGTATGATGCGTTTGGCCAGACTCATTGCCTGCCATCCCAGATCAGAAAGTTTTTTAATAGCTGCAGTCCCACATCCTGGCTTTTTTCCGGATGAAACTGTACTGCAAAAATATTGTCAGCGGCTAGTGCCGAGCAGAATGGAAATGGATAATTACTTTCACCGACTATAGTAGCGCTGTGTTCACTACCAGTATCAGGCTTCACATAAAAACTGTGTACAAAATAAAAGCGGCTGTTATTTTCAATGCCATGCCACATTTCATGGTCAACAGTGTGCTTTACTTCATTCCAGCCCATGTGTGGCACTTTTAACAGCTCTCCATCATCACCTATCTGATTTTCCTGAAACTGTTTTACTTCACCTTGAAACAGACCAATGCAATCAACGCCTTCATTTTCTTCTGAAAAACTCATCATGGCCTGCATACCGACACATATTCCCAGGATAGGCTTTTCCTGTCTCACCTGGTATAGAAGCTTATCTATATCGAGTCGTTTTATTTCTGCCATGCAGTCACGCATGGCTCCTACACCAGGAAAGACCAGCCGATCAGCTTCCAGAATTTGCTGGGCATCAGACGTTATGGTCAGGGAAATATTTTCACCCACGTGTTCAAGTGCTTTCCCCACTGAATGGAGATTACCCATACCATAGTCAATTACAACAACTTTATTCTTCAATGCATTGAATCCACTTTTACAGAAACTTCAAATATATTATCAAGTTAAAAAATTCTTCCATAAAGCGTCATGAGCGAGGGTTAGGCGAGGCGAAAGCTTCGTTTTGTGAATGAGCTTACAAAACAGTAAGTGAGTGAACAAAAAGAAGTTTTCAACGAAGCATAGCCGAGCGCAATAGCTTTAAAGGCTTCCTTTGGTAGATGGCACAGCCCCCTGCATCCGAGGATCTGTTTCAATTGCCATTCTGACCGCTCGCCCAAAGGCCTTGAATACAGTTTCAATCTGGTGATGGGCGTTATTTCCCTTCAGGTTATCGATATGCAGAGTTACTTTTGCGTGATTGACAAAGCCCTGAAAAAATTCATAGAACAAATCAACGTCAAAAT
>JAYPJO010000023.1:1926-5307 GCA_038128465.1 Gammaproteobacteria bacterium | reverse complement strand
CAAAAGGAACGTGATATTCAAGCCCCGGTCGACCCGAAAAGTCTATTACTACTCTGGATAAGGCTTCATCCAGAGGAACATAGGCATGGCCATAACGGCGGATACCCGTTTTACTTAATGCCTGATCAAATGCCTGACCCAGGGTAATACCAAGATCTTCAACGGTATGATGCGCATCTATTTCAAGATCACCATTGGCAACTATTTCTATATCTACCAAACCGTGGCGAGCAACCTGCTCCAGCATATGCTCTAAAAAAGGCAAACCGGATTCAATTTTAAATGTACCTGTACCATCGAGGTTCAGACTGACCTTAATCTGGGTCTCGTTGGTATTTCTTTCAACAGTGGCCACTCTTGGCTCAGACATACCATGCCTCTATCAGTTATTACTTATCAGGTGAAAACGACAATTATACTGCCAAACAGCTTTTAAAGTGAAAAAAACACAAACAATCATTACACTTGATGCCTATGTCTTCAGACCGTATTTTCAACAATAAAGATTTCAGTAAGGCCGTTTTAAACTGGTTTGAACATGCCGGTCGTAAAAATTTACCCTGGCAAAAAAATCCGAATCCTTACCGGGTCTGGGTTTCAGAAATCATGTTACAGCAAACTCAGGTCGCTACTGTAATTCCTTACTACGAACATTTCATGCAAAGTTTTCCTGCTGTAAAACATCTGGCGCTTGCCGATGAAGACCTTGTTCTACATCATTGGACAGGGCTTGGTTATTACGCTCGTGCCAGAAACCTGCATAAAACGGCTAAAATTATTTATCATGATTTCCAGGACCAGTTTCCGGATAACATAGATGACCTGTGTGAATTGCCCGGAATAGGCAGATCTACTGCGGGCGCCATAATTGCATTAGCTTTAAACCAGCGGGCTGTAATTCTTGATGGCAATGTAAAGCGCGTCCTCAGTCGTTATCACTGTATTGAAGGCTGGTCAGGTCAAAGTTCTACTCTGAAGCAACTCTGGCAATTGGCTGAACAATACACCCCAGAAAAAAATTGCAGAAACTACTCCCAGGCAATAATGGACATTGGTGCAACACTATGTACCAGGGCCAACCCTTCATGTGCTGACTGCCCTTTACAACTGAATTGTGAAGCAAATCTAACCCAACGTACTGATGAGTTTCCGCATAAAAAACCTAAAACAAAGCTACCAGTGAAATCTACTAAAATGTTGATCCTCAAAAATATTAATGGTGCAAAAGTCTTGATGCAAAAACGACCACCACAAGGTATCTGGGGCAGCTTGTGGAGCTTTCCTGAATTTGGCTCTACTGCAGAATTACACAATTTTTTACTGCTACATGACTTATCGGTTTCTCCAGAGAAAAAAAAATGGCGCAATATCAGACATACCTTCAGCCACTTTCACCTGGATATTCAACCTCATTTCCTCCAGTTGGAAAAAGAGTCCAGAATGATCATGGAGAAGCAGGACATGCACTGGTATGATCTGGAATCACCGAATGAACTGGGGCTGGCAGCACCAGTAAAATCACTGCTTAATAAATTGAGTCAGCAACATGAGTAGAACTGTAATTTGTCGTAAATATCAAAAAGAAATGGAAGGCCTGCTTACGCCTCCCTATCCGGGTGCAAAAGGTCAGGATATCTTTGAAAATATCTCTAGGCAGGCGTGGGAGGAATGGCAACAACTGCAGACCCGCTTGATCAATGAAAAAGGCCTCAGCATGATAAACCCGGATGACCGCCAATATCTTACTGCTGAAATGGACAAGTTCTTTGCCAATGAAGATCACGATGAAGCTGAAGGTTATGTCCCGGAAAACTAATGCAAATTTGCATTACAATCTTGACTAAGACACCCCCCAGCGGGTTTAATACGCGGCTTGCAGTTTGTGCAACATCTTGAACTTCATTTGCCAACAGCTTTTGAGCGCTATGAGCGAAGTTAGTTCAAGGCGAAGGAGATTTTTGACGAAGGAGCGACCAAAATGGTCGTGACTGAGGAGAAATATTTCCTGCAACGAAGAAATAACAAGCGCAGTAGCTCAAAAAAGCCCAGGTAGCTCAGTCGGTAGAGCAGAGGACTGAAAATCCTCGTGTCGGTGGTTCGATTCCGCCCCTGGGCACCACTTAATTTCTCTTTTAAGATCAGCTTCTGCCTTAGATTTTAAAAAAATAAATTATCCGGTGTCAGGGTAAGCATTGGATAATCCGGATGTATCAGAAAACGCAAGAGTGTTATAGAGCCACTTGCTCCCACCCTAATTTCATTAGAGTAAGGCCCTTCCGGGCTATTACATTCCTGCAACCAGACCGTCGTATCTCCCTGCAGGCTTGAGGCAAATTCTTCACAACTGTGGTTGGCCAAAATACCATCCGCATTTGAATAAGCCATATTGCCATCAGTTTTTTCAATCTCAACATCCTGGGCATTGGGCAATACGCCATTAGCCCTGATAACCTGCCAGCCGTCAAAAGCTACGAGCATTTCCCCTTCTCTATCCATGAAATTTGTCAACGGACTGCCTTCAACAGGGAAAATTGGTATCAGACTATAGCTGTTACCTGACCATAACATGGTCCAGGCCAGATCCTCGAAAGGAACCTGATCATTATCATCATCGAATGCCGACATAATCAGGTCAAGCTGTGTTGATCGAAAGCTACAAGCCTGCAAACAGATCAAAGTCAGTCCTGACAGTAATATTTGGGTAAAAATTTTCATGAGTTTTATAAGCCTGGCACCATTCTTAGTCTGTTATTATTCAGCGCATCATACCTGGTCGGCCTTAAATCGTACCATAAGCTTGAACCGAAACCATTCAGACGTTGTCCGCCGTCACGTTGTATAGAGCGAATGGTATTGTTATAGGAGCTGCGGGTATTACCAGGCAGTATCTGGTCTAAAGGTATTCTGAAAAACAGACCTTTATCAAAACTACCCTCACCGAAATCTTCAGCAGAAACATCCGTAAAAGTTGCAAAGGCACCAACCATCCAGCCATTATCAAAGGTGCGCCTTACTTCGATAGTCGCACCAACATCTTTAGCCAGGTATCTGCCTGCATGAACAGCAACATCATAGTTATACCAGGGTGTCGCCCAGTAAGCGCTGACATGACCGGTAACCACTGAATAATCCAGCAAATCAAATCGCTTGTCATAGTCACGCTGTTTAACCCAGTTCAGGTTGAAGCCAAATGCCAGACGGGACCCAAAAGGGCTATAGAGAATTTCACTACCGACGCCCGCATAGATTTCTTCCAGGATTCCGGCATAGGACTGGTAATAAATGTTGCTGTTTATATTTCCTTTTTTCTGAATAAAGAGGCTGTCCAAACCTGTATCGCCTTCTTTCAGATATCTGGCGATATCTGAGCGGACATGAGGT
>JAYPJO010000023.1:0-1916 GCA_038128465.1 Gammaproteobacteria bacterium | reverse complement strand
ATATTCACTACCCAACCGATGTCAGCTTAATAGCTGATGGTGTCAAAATCATTATCAATATCCCAGTTATAGCTGGCATACAAAGTAAAAAAATTACCCAGATCCATTGCTGCTGCTGTAGTTAAGCGAACTTGATAACGTGCCGGATTATCCGGATCAAACAGGGAAAAGCGCGTCGTTAAATCGGCACCAAAAGCAACATTTGGAATACGATAACGGGTTATAGTGGTCGGGTTTTCAATTGGCGCACCCGGCATGATAGTGATGAGATCATCAGGCTCCAGCCAGGTCCTTGACTGATCCCCAAACTGGCGCTGATAGCGTACGGTGTTGCTGCTAATACCATTTTCATTCAATACCACTTCAATGGTTTCAACCTGCGGAGGAACATGAAGCTCTGCCAGTGTGAGAAAGCGGTTTAAGCCATCAGCCATTAAATTGAATTGCTGATTGGAAAGTTCAAATCGCACCAGCCTCTGATCGGGTGTTTCAAAATAAGACCGAAGCAGCATTCCGGCAGCCTCAACATCGACCAGCAAACGCCCGTACCAGGTATTACGCTGATTACCAATTGTTTCCTGTGCCAGATTTGATGAAACTGGCACAACCAGGTTTTGTCGTCTGACAGGTGCTTCAGCTGAAGTCTGTAAGGTAGCTGAAATGTAAAACCCGGTCTGATTGCCCTGCTGGCGGTTAAGCCCGAAGGCTATACCTGGTGTTGGAGTCCATTCAACACCATAGCTGAAGGGTGATGCATCAGGGATGGTGCCGAAACGGCGTTCACGTTGAAATGAATCAGAGTTATATTCCACCAAAAGTTTGGTATTCCATTGTTCGATGTCATAGCTGAGGCCTCCAAACAGCCCTACATCTGAGCCACTGAAAAAATTACCAAACGATACTTTACCCCCTCTGCCCGTTTCTGCACTGCGGGTTTCAAAGCTGTCCGCAATTCCTGTCAGCGGATTGCTGAAAGCATCACGCTCAGCCAGTCTGCCCCATCCTGTTCCTAACGTAAAATCCAGAGCACCAAATGATTTTGAGGCCACCAGATACTCACTGCCCCAGGCGCCGGTTCCGAGCACGTCCCTGATACCCACTGCAATTTGTGGAAACAAGCGCCTTTCCCGGATGAGCCTTAACTTTACCTCATAGCTTCTGTCATAAAGACCATCGCCTGACCCGGCAACATCATCTGGATTAAAAATAGTATAACGAAAGGTCGATTCAAGCCAGGGCGTTAGCTGATAATTCAAAGAATAGATATCGGCAACTGTCTGCCTGCTCATCGCAATTTTGAATTCACCATCATTCATCATTCTGGCGCTGGGGATGTCAATTAGGCCAGTCGTACCAAAATCTGCAGCTTTCAGGAATGGGATAAAAAATAGAAAACTAGCAATAAGTAGTTTAAGCAGTTGATTCATATGCTAATTTAACGAAGTGCTAAAGCACATTTTCTTAAAATGAGTAAATTATAGACAAAAAAAAGGCGGCAATGCCGCCTTTTTTATGAAACTAATTTAACTAAACTTAGTTTGTAGTAGTTGTTGTAGTTGAACCGCCACTGGTACTAGTAGCAGTTGCGGTATTTGTATCAGATGGCACTTCTGGAATAGGTGCGAAGGTAGTTGGTCTACCTGAGTTGTCGTTATTAGCAGAAACCAGACCACCAACAACCACTAAACCAACAATTACTGCTGTAGTAGCTCCAACACCGGCGATCCCACCCGCAGCTGCGCCTGCCTGTGCATTAGCTCGTAATGCAGGAAATGTCGCCATAGAAATTGCCATTAAAGCAATGATTAATTTTCTACTGATTGTCCTCACGATTTTACTCCTTCAACTTGTAATTTAAAAAATTCTGTATGTGCTCTTAATGTGTATTTGCAAATATACATTTACCAGCTTAATTA
>JAYPJO010000022.1:7682-15649 GCA_038128465.1 Gammaproteobacteria bacterium | reverse complement strand
CATATCGGTGGTCGCTGGTCCTTCTGAGGACATCAGGCGTAATGAACCATTTAGTGTCATGTTGATCAGGGAACTCGGATCAGGATCCAGCACCCCCGGATTACCCGCCAGCGCCGGCTGGTACGGGTAATAGCCATTACCACTGGCAACATGGCAATTGGAGCAGTATTCGTAATATATCTGTGCGCCCGGTGTTGAAAAATCCAGACTGGTCAGACGTTCAGTCTCGCTGTTGTCATAACTAAATTCACCTTCATCCTCACTGGCTGGCAAAGACGCCAGATAGACTGCCATGGCATTGATATCATCTGAACTCATGTAACGGGTGCTGTTATTGACAACTTCCACCATGGTGCCAACAGCCGCACCAAAACGATTGCGTCCGGTGCGCAGAAACTCTTCGTGATCAGCTATTTCCCAGCGGCCTCTGCCGGTCAGAGTGTTGCCATTGAGGGAAGATGCTGACCAGAAATCCAGTGGAGCACCTGACAGAAAATTATTATCACTGCTGTCCAGTGCTTTTTCCTGCAGCATCAGGCCACGCGGTGTATGACAGGCACCACAATGACCCAGCCCTTCCACCAGGTAGGCCCCCCGGTTCCAGGCGTCAGATTGATCGCTGCTGTTTTCATAGGGGTCATCATCGTGGGCGAGTATATTCCAGATACCCATTGCCCAGCGTACATTTTTCCATCCCGGGATTTTATTTGGCATATTGGGCTGGTTGACCGGCTCAACTTCATTCATCAGAAAATCATAAAGCGCGCGCATGTCCTGTTCCGACATTTTTGCATAGGAGGTATAGGGCATGGCCGGATACATACGCTGACCGTCACGAGTTTTGCCGATACGCATGGCGCGATCAAAATCTGCAAAACTGTAGTTGCCAATGCCGGTTTCGTGATCGGGCGTGATATTTGTTGTAAAAATGCTGCCAAGCATAGGTACATTCATTTCCAGGCCGCCGGCGAGGGGCGCACCGTCTTCAGTGCTATGGCAGGCTACACAGTTACCCAGGCGGGCAACATATTCACCGTGAGACAGACCGGCCTGTTCTGCCTGGGATGCACTGTCATTGGCGAAAGTTGATGTTGTGGAAACAGGTTCGAAACCACAGGCACTTAACAATACTGTCAGGGGTATAATTCTTAAGAGCGCTTTAAGCTTGATATAAGGCATATAATTTATTCTTATTGGCAATGATGTGTTAATAAAAAAATCACCGAAGGTTAACATTTCCTAGTAAAAAAGCACATAAGCATTGTTAATCGGACATATCTCAAATAATGGCTGAAGAACCCACCCTGAAACGCTCCATGAATCTCCTCACGCTTACCTTTTATGGGTTGGGTACTATCATCGGTGCCGTTATTTATGTGCTCATTGGTGAAGTTGCCGGTGTCGCTGGTGACAAGATGCCGTGGTCCTTTCTGCTGGCTGGTCTGATTGCTGTCTTCACAGCGCTCAGTTATGCCGAGCTGGCATCCCGTTTTCCGGTATCAGCCGGGGTATCGGTTTATATCAGAAGTGCCTGGAATCTGGATTGGCTGTCAGCCCTGGCAGGCTGGCTCATCGTTCTCACCGGTATCTTATCAGCAGCGGCCATCAGTAATGGCTTCGCCGGTTATATCACTGTATTTATCGATGTGGAATCACAGTGGGCCATCTTAGCACTGTGTTTGTTACTTTGTGCTATTGCTGTCTATGGTATCAATCTGTCAGCCAATACAGTGTTTGTGATTACGCTGATCGAAGTAGCCGGACTTGGTTATGTCGTGTGGGTTGCCATGGGTATTGATAGTGAAGCGGTAATAGCAATAAGGGCATCTGCACTGGAACAGACTGAAAATGGCGCCATCCTGGTAGGCGCATTTCTGGCCTTTTATGCATTTATTGGTTTCGAAGACATGGTGAATGTGATTGAAGAGGTTAAAAACCCGGTCAGAAATTTTCCCATTGCAATAAATGAATAAAAAATAAGGATATTTTCTGCATATTTAGCTCCATCGCTTACATTGATGTGCCACTGTCTATATACTGCGCAGCTTCTCTAATCAGCCTGAAATTAAAGATTGTATTTATGAAAATAACAGGGATTTTCATAGCAGCCATTCTGGCGTTTATTTCAGCCCCGCTTTCTGCCCAGATGCCACAATCTGGTGATGCCATACAGAACTTTGAACGTACCAACACTGATCACTAATTTTCACCAGACTACACCGGTGGATCATGGTGCCCCATCTCAACGTACTGATGTTTTTGTGACCTATTCGGAGAATTATTTTTATGTGGGTGCACGTATGTATGATGACAACCCGGCTGAAATAAGTGCCCGCCAGATGATCCAGGGACAAAATATCGGTTTTGATGACCGCATTGGTGTTTTTCTGGATTCATTCAATAATTCCAGAACCGGGTTCTGGTTTCAAACCAACCCAAACGGTGTGCGTAATGAAGGGGTATGGGAATCAGCCAGCTCATTTAACTCTGACTGGAGCGGCATCTGGCAAGTTGAGGCGCGTATTGATGAGCAAGGCTGGACTGCCGAATTTGCCATCCCCTTTACCACTCTGAACTTTGATCCGAGTACTGAAGAGTGGGGTTTTAATCTGGTCCGCGCCAAAGCCAGTATCAATGAGACCATGGCATGGTCGTCTTTTAACCGCAGTACCAATCCTTCAACTGCCGGTCAGGTATCGGGTATCAGGGATATCAGACAGGGTGTGGGACTGGATATCGTCCCGTCGGTTACCGTTGCAACAAGGGATGACCAGGTTGGTACTACCTCTGAATCCAGGTTCGATCCGACATTGGACGTGTTTTATAAATTTACACCCAACCTGACTGGTGCCCTGACCATAAACACCGATTTTTCTGCCACTGAGGTCGATGATGAGCAGGTTAACCTGACCCGCTTTTCTATTTCATTTCCGGAACGACGTAATTTCTTTTTGCAGGATTCAGAAATTTTCTCCTTTGGTTCAAAGCCGAGATTCGGTAATGGTGGACCCAGTGATGCTGATCCTTTTTACTCCCGTAGAATAGGTCTGGATCCACGTACCGGGCAACCCGTGGATATTGAGGTTGGTGGCAAGCTGGCCGGCCGGGTAGGTGATTACAGTCTGGGTGTACTGGCTGTTCAGCAGGGTGACACTACAGACCTGGAAGGGCAGGATGTTTTTATCGGCAGGCTAACCCGAAATATCCTGAGTGAATCCCGAATCGGTGCAATATTCACCGAGGGTGATCCGAACAGTGAAACGGACAATGCCGTTGCCGGTGCGGACTTTATGTATCGCAATACGCGTTTTTCAGATTCCCATACCCTGACAGGCAATGTCTCCTATCAGCAGACAGATACGGAAGGGATGGATGGCGATGATAAATCCTATGAAGCAGGCATAAACCTGTCTACCCAGAATACCGGTTTCAGCTATCAGGCCGACTATCGATATGTTGGTGAAGATTATAATCCGGCACTCGGTTTTGCCCGACGCAGAGGAATTGAGCGTGGCAATATTTTCGTCAACGGCCGTTATTTTCTACAGAATCATCCCCTGATCAGGAACCTGACCAGTGCAGCTTCATTTAATCGTACTGAGACGCTTGACACCAAACAGCTGCAAAGCCAGGCGTTTAACTGGCGCGCAATCAATATACAGACTCACCGTGGAGATCAGTTGAGCCTGCGCATGGGGCACAGCACTGAAGGCCTGGAGCGAGATTTTCAGATCAGACCTGGTATCATCATTCCCACCGGTGAATACACCTTTACCGACTACACGCTCAACCTGAACAGCACCAATCGACGCCGGTTTGCCCCCGATTTTTCATATACCTGGGGTGAATTTTACGATGGGACCCAGGAGCAATACAGATTCTCATTTAACTGGCGGCCTGACGAGCATTTTTTACTGGATCTATCCTACCGCTTGCAGAGTATTGAGCTGCCAGGTGGTGAGTTTGATGTCAGGCAGATTTCATTAAATGCGAATTATGCGTTTACCTCCAAGTGGTCATGGGTCAACAAACTGCAATACGTCAATACCACTGGCAATATGGGTCTGAACAGCCGACTGCGCTGGGCACCAAGAGCCGGGGAAGATTTATACCTGGTTGTGAATTACAACATGGATTCAACGGCTGGGGCGTTTGAGGAGTTAAATACCAAGGATTCAGAGATTGTTCTCAAATATACCCGCAACTTCCGCTTTTAAGCTATTACGCTTGCTAATAATTTGTTGAAAGTATTATTTCGCTCAGTCACTTACTACTTGTAAGCTCCTTCGCAAAAGAACACTTTCGCCTCGTCTTGGCTTCGCTCATTCCTGCCGTTACGGAAGATTCACTTTTAACGCTGTTATAAAGCCTGTTTTTGGAGTAAAAATGTGTTTGAATGGCAGGTTGTGGCTATTGGGTGGATAAGAGAAAAGTCTGCTAATGTCCAGAAGCAGCTCATTACTGATTAATTGAATCTAAATCTATAGAAGAGCAAATTAGCTCTGAAAGCAGATTTACTACTCAAAATGAGTCCAGAGTCTAAAACTTTAACGACTCGTTCTTCTGTAAGCACCTGGCAAACAATTCGGTGCTGGATATTATTCCTTCTGGAATAGTCCCCACTCAAATCACCAAAAGAAAGATTGATCAACTTGTTATTACCCGTACTTTTGCGGTAAAAATGAACCAACCTGCTTAAATTCAGCTCTATATTTAAAGCCTGTAAATAAAAACAGATTTACAAAACAATAAATGCACTACAGGAAACAAAAATGACTATCCGTAAAAAATTACTGAATCAGCGTGGTTGTTCTGCATTCAAGCGCCTTAAGCTCGCCCTGATTTTCCTGATCGCATCCATGCCTACCCAGTTATCTGCCCACCATTCAACAGCATTATTTGATACAGAAAACCCGATTGCTGTCACCGGCGTTGTCGAAGTCGTTAATCTCAAGAATCCGCACAGCCTTATCTATATCATTGCCAATGATGAAGACGGCAATGAGGTGACATGGACGCTTGAGGCTGAACCTCTGATAACACTAAGGCAAAAAGGCTGGACTGCAACGACCTTGCAGCCAGGTGAAACGGTCACTGCCTATGGCGGACCAGCTATTAATGGCAGTCCGGCAATGATTCTGCGGGCCATCCAGTTGCCTGATGGCCGTGTGATGGGTACATAGGAGAGCAGAACAATGACAATAAAAATATGTAAACAGTGCCTTGTCATATTCATGACGCCACTGGTTTTGATGATGACTGCTACGGATGCTGCTGCCCAGCCGTCCAGCACTCAGACCCAGGCAGCTGCTTTTGGCCGCAGTTGTGCCTTACCCGAACCCTTTCCCTGCCCGGAGGCACGCATTGTCGAGCTCAGTGTTGAACCAGCTGTTATTGAACCCGGTGAATCTGCCCGTATCACCTGGGCAACCGAAAACCCGGTAAACATGACGCTCAACCCCACTGTGGGCAGGGTGGAGGCACGCGGCACTATCAGGGTTACACCCTCTGCCACAACGACCTATACACTCAGATCTGAAGGTGGCCCGAATGGTGACGTCATCAGTCAGTCCCTGACACTCACTGTGCGCGGCACACAGGAAGTCGCAATGACAGAGAGTAATGAGCCTCGACCCATTCCCCGCATGCCGGATGGTAAACCTGATCTGCAGGGTGTCTGGTTTGGTGGCTGGTGGTATCTGGGCAGCGAGGAATACGATCGTGGTGGATTGCCAAGAATACCGACGCCAAAACCGGGCTTTGAAGACCTTGCCGTTGTCGATGACCCCCTGGAAATAGGTGCGGGTTGCAAGATAACCAGCGTACCCTGGTTCTATGGACCCATCTATCACTTCCAGATTGTGCAGACACCGGAAACGGTGGTCAGCATGACTGAACGCATGCATCTGTACCGGATTTTTCAGATTGGTGCTGAGCATTCCGACGATGTGCTTAACGGTGAGAAGCTCAGTTTCCTGGGAGAATCTGTAGCGCACTGGGAAGGCGATACTCTGGTCGTGGATACCCGGGGTTTCAATCTAGAAACCCATGTTGGCAAAAGAGAAGCTGCGCAGGTAGGTGGCTGGAGGCATTCCG
This sequence comes from Gammaproteobacteria bacterium, assembly GCA_038128465.1. Classification (GTDB taxonomy): domain Bacteria; phylum Pseudomonadota; class Gammaproteobacteria; order Pseudomonadales; family Pseudohongiellaceae; genus UBA5109. Next base: position 9,553 of record JAYPJO010000022.1, on the reverse strand, counting down.
TAAACCTGCATATGGTTGAGCGCATAACCCGCATCAGTTACGACATGCTGGAAATAGAGACAACGCTGGAAGATCCGGAACTGTTCGAAGGACCCTGGCGTATTGTTAATCGCCATGAATTACGTCCTGAGTACAGCCGGGTGCCGGAATATATCTGTATACAGGAAGAAGAATTTTATGATGAAATGCTGGATGGCCTGGAGGAGGTGCCACTTCCCATGTGGCTGGAGAGAGACCCAACCAATGCAGAAAGGGGGCTGTAAAGGTCATTCATACATAAGCATCTGTCATCAACACAGCTTATTCAAGTGAGAGAAATTCTTATGAAACGGATACTGGCTTTTCTTGCATGCTTAGCGTTTATGCATAGCTCCTTTGTCATGGCACAGGCTGACGGGAGTGTGCTGTTTATTGGCAATAGCTTCACCTTTGGTTATGGGTCTGCTGTCAGGTATTACCGGTCCGATACAGTCACTGACCTGAACAATGAGAATATAGGTGGCGTGCCAGCCCTGTTCAAATCTTTCACCGATCAGGCTGGTTTTGACTATGACGTCAATCTTGAAACCCGTGGTGGTAGTGGCCTTGATTTTCATCTGGAGAACAAGCTCGGTGTGATTGGCCGTCGTCCCTGGGACACGGTCGTCATGCATGGTTACAGTACGCTTGACCGTAATAATCCCGCAAACCCTGCAGTCCTGGTCAGGACAGCCACTGAAATGACTGATTTTCTAAAAAGTCTTAATTCGGATGTTGCAGTATATCTTACGGCTACCTGGTCACGTGCTGATCAGACCTATGTGCCTGAGCGTCCCTGGTACGACCAGGACATTGCACAGATGGCCATTGATGTGCGAGCCGGATATGACCAGGCGTTAGCTGCTTCAGGGGCAACCGCAGTAAATCCGGTAGGTGAAGCCTGGAATAGGGCCATGGCCTCCGGTCTGGCAGACCCCAATCCCTACGATGGCATTGATGCGGATAAAATTGACCTCTGGACTTTCGACCATTATCACGCCAGCAGTTATGGCTATTATCTGGAAGCACTGGTTGTCTTTGGCAATATTACCGGACGCGATCCTCGCTCTCTGGGTGAAAACGAATGCTCTGGCTATGAACTGGGTATGTCACCTGCACAGGTTCAGGCACTGCAACAGATCGCTTATGAACAGCTTGCCAGTGAGAACCGGGTTACTGGTGCGCCGTTGATATTGCCAGGACCTGTGGCACCAGAATATTGCAATGTTTCCAGATAGCCTGAAATGTATTAAAACCCTTTTTTTTGTCCGCTTCTGGTCGGAAACAGCCCTTAAGTAAATAATTTTTAGAAACAAGAAAGCAGCCTTCAGGCTGCTTTCTTATTTCGTAGTGGCATTTTGAATTTTACCCCTGCGTGCGTTCAAACTCACGCATGAATTCTGCGAGTTTTTCACAGCCCGCCAGTGGCATGGCATTGTAGATGGATGCCCTGACGCCACCCACATTTCGATGACCTTTCAGCGCATACAGGCCGATGTCATTGGCTTCTTTAAGGAAAGCAGCAGTGGCCTCATCGTCCGGTAAAGTGAAGGTCACATTCATGATGGACCTATGCTCGGGATGGGCTGTACCGGAATAGTAATCACTGGTATCAATCACATCGTAAATTGTGGCTGCTTTAGCTTCATTCACTTTTTCAATAGCTGCAATACCACCCTGGTCTTTGAGCCATTTCATGGTCAGGCCCATGGTATAGATAGCAAAAGTGTTATTGGTATTGGCAAGCGAATGTGACTTTTCATAGGTGGCATAGTCCAGCAGCGATGGCGTTCTTTCCAGGGCATGGCCAATCAAATCTTCCCGGACAATAACCACTGCCGTGCCGGGTGGTC
>JAYPJO010000022.1:5623-7672 GCA_038128465.1 Gammaproteobacteria bacterium | reverse complement strand
TCCCAGGTTTTTCTGCATGCCGGCAAACATCAGGCCGATTTTGGAGAAGTCAACAACCCTAGAAAAAATGTCTGAGGTGGCATCAATGACCAGGGGAGTATCACCGATATCAGGGTAGGCATGGTAGCGTGTACCATAAATGGTGTTGTTACTGGTGATGTAGGCATACGAGGCATCATCAGGAATCATGTCTGTGGTCAGTGCAGGGATACGGTCATAATTGGTATCTGCACTGTCGCTGGCAATGATGATCTCGCCGTAACGAGCCGCTTCTTTGTTGGCCAGTTTGGAGAAATTACCCGTTTCACTGTAAACCGCCTTGTGCGCGGGTTTGAGACCCAGCAGGTTCAGGGGAACACCGGCAAACTGCATCTGTGCACTACCGTGGGTGTACAGGATTTTATAATTCTCTGGTAATTCAGCCAATTCACGAATCAGCTCATCACAATTATTGATGACAGCCTCGAATTCCTTGGAACGATGGCTGATTTCAATCAGGGAAACACCCATGCCCCGGAAATCGAGGAACTCTTCCTGAATCTGTTTCATAACCGGGATCGGCAACATTGCCGGTCCCGCACCAAAATTAAATACCTGCTTAGTCATTTATTTGTCCGGTTTAATTTGAAGTTAGTGAATAATTGTTTGTGGGTTTTAACTTAGATGATCCACGCCTTGGTGACATGCTCAATTTCCTGAATGGCAGCAATGGTTTCGTCATCAGGTCGGCTTTCAATATCAATCAGGTTGTAAGCGATATCGCCGCGACTCTTATTTAACAGGTCAATAACGTTGATGTTTTTATCGGCCAGCGCAGAGGTTATCTTACCCAGCATACCAGGTACGTTTTCATTCACAATGGCCAGGCGCACACCTTCGTTCCGTTCCAGGGAAATCTGCGGGAAATTCACCGAGTTTTTGATGTTGCCATTTTCAAGAAAATCACGAATCTGGTCGACGGCCATGACGGCACAGTTATCTTCAGCTTCTTCGGTACTGGCACCGATATGGGGCATCAGGATCGCTTTCTCATGGTTGAGCAAATCTTCGGTAGGGAAGTCACAGACATATCGGCCGACCTGACCGTTTTCCATTCCCTGCAGCAGGGCTTTGCCATTAACGATGGCATCACGGGAAAAATTGAGCAGCACTGCGCCGCGTTTCAGATAATTGATAGCCTTTTCGTCGATCAGGTTTCGTGTGCTGTCCAGCATGGGTAAATGCAGACTCACAAAATCTGACTTGGCCAGCAGTGCAGTCATGTTTTCCTGTTTTTCGACCTGGTTGGCCAGTCGCCAGGCAGCATCCACGGAAATCGCCGGGTCATAACCCAGTACTTTCATGCCAAGATCTATCGCGGCATTGGCCACCATGGCGCCGATTGCACCCAGGCCAACCACGCCCAGGGTTTTACCCGCCAGCTCTGAACCCTTGAAGTTCTTCTTGCCGGCTTCAACCTGTGGACCCAGTTCACTTAAATCTTCCTGTTCAGCAAGTGAGCTGACCCAGTTGATGCCATCGATAATGCCTCTAGAGGCTAACAGCATGCCGCAGATAACCAGTTCTTTTACGGCGTTGGCATTGGCGCCAGGTGTATTGAAAACCACGATACCCTGTTTGGTGTAGTCATCAACGGGGACATTATTCACTCCGGCTCCGGCTCTGCCGACTGCTTTCAGATTGGCAGTAACATTATCCATTGAAAGCTTGAAACTTCGCAGGACGATGGCATCGGCATTTTCAACCTCAGGAGATACTTCATAATCTGAGCTTAGAAAACGTGACAGGCCTTTATCAGAAATCTGGTTAAAAGTCTGAATTTTATACATCTTTTGGATTTTCCTTGCTTGCTACATTAGCTGCAAAATCTGGTGATAAAAATGTCCAGATTCGGGATTGGTTTTTTGAGTGTTGTGCCCCTCAAAAATGAGCCGCATTTATACAGGGAAACAGGTAAAATTTCCAGTCAATCCCCGGTTTTTTTGGTTCAATTTAAAAAAATACGAGCAATTGTTTGTGACTGATCAAAAACCAGACTGGAGTGTGTAT
>JAYPJO010000022.1:749-5613 GCA_038128465.1 Gammaproteobacteria bacterium | reverse complement strand
GTGTGTATCTGCTCAAAACAGCGCGGGGAAAAATCTATACCGGTATCACTACCGATGTGGAGCGTCGCTTTCGGGAACATCAGCAGGGGGGCAGGCTGGCAGCGAAATATCTGCGCGGTAAAGGTCCTTTACAGCTGGTGTTTTCCTCGCCAGTGGGAACCCGTGCACAGGCATCTAAAATCGAATACCGGATCAAGCAGCTGTCAAGGCAGGAAAAAGAGCGAATTATCAGGGGCGAGTTGCTGATAGCCACTCTCAAACCCTCAGAATAAGCTGTCAGGGGCAATTCGGGGGAATAATCGGGTATAATCGCGCTTCTTTTATTCATTGGAAACAAGCATGTCAGATATTAAAAGCCTGATGCAGCAGCTGGGGGAGAACGCCAGGACTGCTTCCAGGCACATGGCAGCCGCCTCGACAGAAGCCAAAAACCAGGCTTTGCTGTATACCGCGGACGCGATCAGGGCTAACCGCAAGAGCCTGGCCAGTGCCAATGCCAAGGATCTGGCTGCCGGCAAGGAAAAAGGCCTGTCAGACGCGATGCTGGATCGGCTGGAATTTACCGATGTCCGTATTGACGGCATGATTGAAGGTCTCAATCAGGTGGCGAATCTGGTTGATCCTGTTGGTGAGATCAGTGACATGCGTTACATGCCCAGTGGCATTCAGGTAGGGCGCATGCGCGTGCCCTTGGGTGTCATCGGCATCATTTACGAATCCCGACCCAATGTTACGGCTGAAGCTGCCAGTTTATGCCTGAAGTCTGGTAATGCCACGATTCTGCGTGGCGGTTCCGAAGCCATTCATTCCAACCAGGCCATCGCAGCGTGCATCGGCGAAGGACTGGATAAATCGGGACTACCGGCTGCTGCTGTACAGGTTGTGGAAACCACAGACCGAGAAGCCGTGGGTCACATGATCACTATGCCGGAATACATTGATGTGATAGTGCCACGTGGCGGTAAGGGTCTGATTGAGCGCATCAGTGATGAAGCTCGGGTGCCGGTCATCAAGCATCTGGATGGTATCTGTCATGTTTATATTGATGATGGTGCGGATATGTCCAAGGCCGTCAATATTGCCCTGAATGCCAAGACTCACCGTTATGGTGTGTGTAATGCTATGGAAACCCTGCTGGTGGCTGAGTCAATGGCGCAGGAATTTCTGCCCCAGATCATGCAGGTCTACGATGAAAAAGATGTTGAACTCAGGGGCTGTAATAATACACAGGCTATTTTACCGGGAGTCGAAGCCGCTGTTGAGGCTGACTGGGAAACCGAATATCTGGCGCCCATTCTGGCAATCAGAGTTGTTGCTGGCATTGATGAGGCGATTGCTCACATTAACCGTTATGGCTCACAGCACACGGATACTATCGTCACCGAGGATTATGCCCGTGGCATGCGTTTTCTGCGTGAAGTTGATTCTAGTTCGGTCATGATCAATGCCTCGACCCGCTTTGCTGACGGTTTCGAATACGGGTTGGGTGCCGAGATTGGAATTTCTACAGACAAGATTCATGCACGAGGACCAGTAGGACTGGAAGGGCTGACATCCCAAAAATATATAGTCCTGGGTGATGGCCACGTCCGCAAGTAGAAACATCGGCATCCTTGGAGGTACATTTGACCCGGTGCATTTCGGTCATCTGCGTACTGCGCTGGCTGCGCAACAGGACTTTGGCCTTGATGAAGTGCGTCTTGTTCCCTGTCATCATCCTGTTCACAAGGATGAACCAATAGCCCCTGCCCAGGATCGAATAGCCATGCTGCATCGTGCAACTAAACCCGAAAAAAAACTGGTGGTGGATAACCGTGAATGCATGCGCCCCGGTCCTTCCTATATGACAGATACACTGGCGTCATTGCGTACAGAATATCCGGATGACAGGTTCTTTTTATTACTGGGTGCTGATGCCTATAACAATCTGGATCAGTGGAAGGATTGGAAGACATTACTAGAGTTTGCACACATTATTGTCATTACACGACCAGGTTGGGAGATTAATCCGTCTGTTGTCATCAGGGACTATTGCGAACAACGATCAGTGGCTGATTTTTCAGAATTGTATCACAGCCTATCTGGCAAGGTACTCGCGTACAGTTTTTTTCCATTGATGATTGCTTCTAGTGAAATTCGTGATTTATTGCAGGCGAAAAAGTCCGTGCGTTACCTGCTGCCAAACAAGGTCATCAAGTACATAAAGAAACATAAACTGTATAACTGAGAATAAAAACTGAGAATAAAATTGAAGGCAGAGCAATTAAACACACTGGTACATGAATGTCTGGATGACATGAAAGGTCAGGACATCATTTGTATGGATGTCAGGGAACTGACCTCGGTTTGTGATTACATGTTTGTAGTTACCGGCACCTCTAACCGACATCTGAAAGCTGTCACGGATGAGCTGATTAAAAAGGTCAAGCAAAGCGGTGCCAAGGTCTTTGGTACCGAAGGTCAGAACCAGGCAGAATGGATTCTGGTTGATCTGGGTGATGTGATAGTACATGCCATGCTGGCACCTACACGAGAGCTATATGATCTGGAATCACTCTGGAGCATGACCCCCGAGCGCAGCGAAGGCGAACAAACTGAATGAAAATCCGGCTGATCGCTGTTGGCAGTAAAATGCCAGGCTGGGTTGAAACTGGTGTTACTGAATATACCAAACGTCTGCCAGCTGACTTCAGCCTGTCTGTTACCGAAATCCCCCTGGCAGCTCGCAGTAAAAACTCTTCTGTAAAAAGCGCCATGGAAAAAGAGTCCAAAGCACTATTGGCTGCATGCAGCAAAGGTGACTATATCGTTGCACTGGATGTAAAAGGGCAGAGTCTGAGTACCGAAAAACTGGCAGATAAAATCAAACAGGTAAGATTGCAGGGGCAGAATATATCCCTGCTGGTGGGCGGCCCCGATGGGCTGACTGCTGAATGTCTTGCTGCTGCCGATGCCCGCTGGTCTTTATCCGCCCTGACTTACCCGCATCCCATTGTGCGGGTAGTAGTCGCCGAACAAATCTACCGGGTCTGGACGCTGTTGAATAATCATCCCTATCACCGCTCCTGATTCCACGGCAAGCCAGATTCACACCCTACAGCAGTCTGAAAAATTCCTGCAGACGCAGGCCATTCGCACCGGCATCGCCGACTCCGATACGTGATAGTGAACGGGCATCTATGCGGGTCTGGTTGCCTTCGGGCTGAATCCGGATTACTACATCATCCTTGAAGCGAAACCAGAAAGTTGTTGCCACCGCTTCTATGCGACCTTCAGCCGGGACTGCTGCGGTGATTTCCAATCCCATGGATTCCAGTGCAGCAAGAGCGCGGTCGAAGACTTCCTGGGGGCTGGCGTCCAGTAGTTGAGGCACCAGGTCGGGAAATGCTTCCTGCTGGGCCTGAATGTGTTCTTCCACGGTCATGTCACGCACAATGCCATACTCCATCGGGTTAACTGCATCAGCCCTTAGGGGGATATTGGTCACATACATTGGCGGATTGACTACATCAGTGGAAACATCATGAATGACCGGATAAACCAGTCTGGCCTGAACCGTGCTGGGGATATACCAGGCCAGAAATGCAGATAATGTGCCGATTGCGGCAAAGCTGCACAATCTGGTGGTATTCGCGGCTTTATTTTTAAGGGCCATTGCCACAACAGCCGCCAGACCCAGGGCGCATGCGATGGCTACCCAGTGGGTGAAAGGGTCCAGTGTGATTAATATCTGAAAGCCAGTACCAAACTCCCACAGACCTAGCCAGGTACCTGCCGGGGCAGACAGTATGATCAGCCCTAGTAACAGGCCAACAACCAGGATAGCCAGCGCAATCCAGTCCAGATAGTTTTTAGAAGAAGTGGTGTCATTCATATGCGTGGTCCGGCGACAGAGTGAAAGTGAGTGACACACTATAGTGGAATCTGAGAACAAGCGCTAGCGAGAATCATTAGCATTTATTAAGGAAGCTGGGTTTATGCTTGCACTTTTTTGGTGCAATTTTTTCTCATATTCGGGCGTAAATTTTATCCCCGCCAGACCCTTGCCTCCTTCTCAGTTCGATATACACTGTGCACTCCATGTTACCTGATTTAATCGTTGTTACGGATCTTGATGCAAGCCTGCTTGATCATCAGGACTATTCCTTTGAGGCAGCTACACCCGCCATAAACAGGCTGCTTGGGCTGCATATACCACTCATTTTAAACAGCAGTAAAACCGCTGCAGAAATAGCTCTCATACACAACGAGTTAGGTATTGGCGCTCCCTATATCGTTGAAAATGGTGCTGCCGTCATTCTTTCTGATAATAAAAATACGGAAGCGTATAGTTTTGGTATGAATCGTGCTGAGATACTTAAAGTGATACATGGTTTACGTAAAACAGGAGGACTGCAGTATGTGGGTTTTGCTGATATGAGTGCTGATCAGGTGGCAGAGCATACGGGTCTACCCCTGAAGAAAGCCAGACTGGCCATGCAGCGAGAGTATACCGAGCCCTTGTTATGGCAGGACAGTGAAGAGCATTTGCAGGCATTTCATGAAGATATTGATCGTGCGGGTTTGAGCCTGATCAGAGGAGGGCGGTTCTGGCATGTCAGTGGCAACGCAGACAAAGGCAGGGCGCTGGATTTCTTACGGGACTTTTATGAGCAAAAAAACGGGCGTCGACCGACTGTGATTGCACTGGGTGACAGTGAAAATGATTTGCCTATGCTGGAGGCAGCTGATTATCCGGTACTGGTCAGGTCACCGACAAGAAATTTCCCACAGTTCAGGCATAAAAATCTGCGCAAAACCGATGAGTATGGACCGGCAGGCTGGAACAAGGCTGTGTTACAACTGCTTGAAGAATTACAACAAG
>JAYPJO010000022.1:0-739 GCA_038128465.1 Gammaproteobacteria bacterium | reverse complement strand
TGATTTTTACCAGAATGGGGTGATAACGACCCTGCATAATCTGTCAAAGCGACCTGTGGAAGAACTGGAAGAAGAGCTGGTCAGGTTTTCTAAAGTAAGACCCATGGCACTGGTCCTGCCATGTCTGTATTCGGAACTGGAAGGGCCGGCCATGGAAAATATCGTCGATGAATTATGCAAGGTGCCTTACCTCTCGAAGATTGTCATCGGACTTGATCGCGCAACAGAAGAGCAGTATCAAATCGCTCTTGAGTTTTTTTCGCGCTTACCACAGGACCATGTCGTGCTATGGAATGAAGGTCCGCGCTTGCAGGCAATTGATAAACAACTGTCTGAACTGGACCTGGCCCCCAAGGAATTAGGTAAGGGCAGGAACGTCTGGTATTGCCTGGGTTATTTGCAGGCTGAAGCCAGTGTAGAAGCCATAGCTTTGCATGATTGCGATATCGTCACCTATGAAAGAGGTTTGTTGGCGCGCCTGATCTATCCGATTGCCAATCCGAATTTTTCCTATGAATTCTGCAAAGGTTATTACGCCAGAGTAGCTAATGGAAAAATTAATGGACGGGTCTGTCGTTTGCTGGTGACGCCGCTGTTGCGAAGTCTGAAAAAACTATTTGGTAACAATGATTACATCGAATATCTTGATAGTTATCGATATGCCCTGGCCGGTGAATTTTCCATGCGCGCAGATGTGCTGACCGGCATACGGATTCCAAGCGACTGGGGACTGGAAATT
>JAYPJO010000021.1:4765-15909 GCA_038128465.1 Gammaproteobacteria bacterium | reverse complement strand
ATCTTGGTCAACCAGCGGCGGCAGAACGTATACATGTCAGCGATGTGCATCTGGAGGAAGAAGCAGAGCACTAAATCCTATAATTCAAATTAGTGTATTGTCCAATGCTTTAAGGGCAATACACTGTTGCCGCCACAATGCGGCACAATCCCTTCTATGAAAGCGAAATTACAGCTGTCCTTACTTACAACCCTCCTGAGCATTATGGTTGCGGGAGGGTTATTCAGTGATGAAGCTCAGGCGCATGGCAGCATTACAGCAGATGGAGACCTCTGTGTTATACAAATAGGTTTTTACCGGGCCCATTTTAAAATTTTTCAGCCATTAACCAGCGAAGCTGAAGAGTTTTGTGAGGATATTCCGGATTTCGGGGAATCCATTTTTGTTATGGAATATTTACACCAGGGCTTGGGAGATGTTCCGATTGATTTCAGGATAATCAGAAATGTCACCGGCATGGGTCTATTTGCAGGTCTACAGGATGTTGAAGCGATAGAAGATATAGATGCTGTCACTGTTTTTTACCAGGAGCCAGTAATAGAATCTGAAATTTTTACTACCATGTATGAATTTGAAAACAGCGGTGATTTCTTAGGAATAGTCACAGCCAGGCACCCCGAAACCGATCAGGTATATACGGCGGTTTTCCCTTTTCAGGTTGGTTACACCCGATTTGGCTTTCTGCCATTGTTTATTTTGCTGGGAGTGTTAACCCAACTTACGTATTGGGTCTCAACAGGTGGCTTTTCTAAATGGCAAGATCGTAGGAATAAAGCAGAGAATCTGGAAAATATAGAGCATGTTAAATTTTAAACACTTTTTTATTCAAATAATTGCTGGCACAACGTTTTTACTGGCGGCGTTATCAGTATCAGCTGCAGAGGATGTCTGGCAGTCCAGTGGCGGTAGTTTCGTGGTCAGTTACAGCAGTGAAATCATGCCGGTACCCATTAACCAGATACACCAGTGGGTGCTGCATATTGAAAATACGGCAGGCCAGCCTGTTGAAAATGCAGAATTGGTGATTACAGGCGGGATGCCAGAGCATGATCATGGAATGCCAACCAGCCCAGTGGTAACCGAATACCTTGGTGACGGTAATTTTTTAGTGGAAGGCATGCGCTTTCATATGATGGGGTACTGGGAAATTATACTGGAAATTACCCAGGGCTCTCTGAATGAGTCAGTACTTATTGCTTTAAGGATATGACGCAAAAAGCTATTCAGTTTAATCGCAATAGTATTGGCCTTCTGGGCTTAGCATTTTTTGTAGTAATAGCGGGATTATTTTTCTGGTGGTCAGGCGAAAAACAAGCGTCTTCCTGGTCAGCTGAAGAGCGGGCAATACTGGAATCGCTCTGGCTCGGCAATCTGCCTCCTTTACCTCCTGATCAAACAAATGGTGTTGCTGACTCCCAGGCTGCAGCAAAACTTGGCCAGAAAATATTTTTTGATACCCGCTTCAGCGCAAATGGTCAGATTAGCTGTGCAAGCTGTCATCAACCGCAACAGCATTTTACTGATGGTTTACCAAAAGCTTTTGCAATAGGCCAGACTAGGCGTCATACCCCGAGCATCGTCGGGACGGCATACAGCCCCTGGTTATATTGGGATGGCCGCAAGGACAGCCAGTGGTCGCAGGCTTTAGCGCCCTTGGAGGACCCAAACGAGCATGGCGGCAATCGTATGCATTATGCAAGATTGATGAGCGCTGATGCAGAATATAGAGAAGCATATGAGGCCTTGTTTGGTGAAATACCGGACTTTTCAGACTTAAACCGGTTTCCGGCAGATGCAGGCCCAGTTGAAAATTCAGCATGGAATGCAGCCTGGCAAGCCATGACGGAAGAGAACCGGCATTTTGTAAACCAGGTTTTCAGCAATATCGGAAAGGTGATTGCGGCTTATGAAAGACAGTTAATGCCTGGAGAAACACGCTTTGACCAGTATGTAGAGAGCATATTGAATGGTGCTGAAGAAAACAGCGAGGCTATTTTATCAGATGATGAAATCAGGGGCTTGCGGCTGTTTATAACGGAAGCCCGTTGTCTTGAATGTCATAACGGCCCGCTTTTTACCAACAATGAGTTTCATAACACCGGTCTGCTCCCCTTTCCGGGAGAATTGCCTGACCAGGGACGTAGCAGGGTTATTGAGCAATTACAGACAGATCCTTTCAATTGTTTTGGGCCTTATAGTGATGCAATGGTTGAGCGCTGTTTTGAGCTGCGGTATATGAGGACGGACAGGATAGAGCTGATAGGGGCAATGCGTACACCGTCTTTAAGGAATGTATCGAATACAGCCCCGTATATGCACAAAGGGCAAATAACAAGCCTTACAGAAGTGCTGGAACATTATAACCAGGCAGCCCTGGCATTGATTGGGCATAACGAGGCTGAACCCTTAGGTTTGAGCAGAAGCCAATTGCAACAAATAGAAGCATTTCTGAATACCCTGGATGCCGCTTTTGTCGACAGTGAAGAATGGGGACAGTCACCGTAACAGATTAGGTATGCAAGTCCGCAGTACTGGAAGCTGCATGGAAAAATTTTCCGGGTAGCAGCAGAAGATGCAGTCACAAACTGTAATGCTTGCTCTCAAAATAGAAGATTATGTGAATTAAAGGTTTACTGCACAGGGGGCATTTTTGCATAATCTGCCTCCGCTTACATTTGCAGGCCTCATAAAATTAACAAATCAGGACTAAAACAGACAGAATGAAAAACCATAAACCAAATTATAAATTAGCAGTTTTCGCTACCTTGCTAGCTACAGTTGTAGTGATTCTGGGCGCATTTACCCGCCTGTCGGATGCTGGCTTGGGCTGCCCTGATTGGCCGGGCTGTTATGGCTTTCTATGGATGCCTGAAACTGCAGAAGAAATACTTCAGGCTGAAGAACTCTATCCACATGCGCCTTTTGAATCTGAAAAGGCCTGGCCAGAAATGGTTCATCGCTATTTTGCCAGCACCCTTGGTTTTGTCATCATGATGATTGTATTTTTTAACTGGCAGCACCGTAACCGAGCTAACCAGCCATTCAAGCTGCCTCTGTTTTTGCTTGGGCTGGTAATTTTACAGGGGCTGTTTGGCATGTGGACCGTAACATTAAACCTCTGGCCGCAGGTAGTAACAGCACATCTGCTAGGTGGGTTTACAACCCTAAGTCTGCTCTGGCTGCTGGTTATGCGGCTGAATAACCGGGCTTGGCCCCAGCCTTCCATCTCTATCCGGAACTGGGCTGCATTAAGGCCTCTGGCCATGGTCGCCATGATATTGCTGATAATTCAAATAGCGCTGGGTGGCTGGCTCAGTTCAAATTATGCGGCGCTAGCCTGTCCAGATTTCCCTACCTGTCAGAATCAAATGCTGCCGGAAATGGATTTTGCCACTGGTTTTAATGCATTCCAGGATATCGGGCCAAATTATCTTGGTGGCCAGATGGATGGAGAGGCGCGTGTTGCTATTCATTTCACACACCGTGTGGGAGCACTTGTGGTCACCTTTTTCATGGTGTTTTTGATCATGCAGCTATATAGAAATCATGGCAATACTCCGCTGAGAACACTTGCCCATGTAATATCAATTTTGCTGGTACTACAGGTTGGACTTGGCATCAGCAATGTCATCTGGTCATTGCCCTTATGGGTGGCAGTTTCTCATAATGCGGTCGGTGCTTTTTTATTGTTAAGCATGGTTACACTTAATTACCGACTGTATAAAGGTACGAAAGCGTTGATCTGAGATGGCTGAATATCGCCTGGCTTCAGGACTATTATATTTGTATGAATAAAAAAACAGTTTACAGTCTTTTGTTCGGTTTTATTACCCTGGCCCTTTTACTGGGGGCGTCCACGCTTCTGTTGCCTTCATCACAAATGACGAATGAGCAACTTGCTGATAATGGGCTTTATGTATTTGATCCGCCCAGGGTTTTAAATGAGTTTTCCTTACAGGATCATAATAATAACCCGATTGATTCAGCCTTATTCAAAGATAAATGGAGCCTGTTGTTTTTTGGCTATACCTATTGCCCTGATATATGCCCGCTTACCATGGCAAGTCTTAATCAGTTTTATGGCTTGCTGGAAGATAGCGGGGAATACACTGAAGATACTCAGATAATTATGGTGAGCGTAGATCCCCAGCGGGACACGCCAGAAAAATTAAGCGAGTATATTGGCTTTTTTAACAATGATTTCATTGGATTAAGAGGTGAATATATCAATATTTTTACCTTTGCGTCCCAGCTGAACATAGCCTTCGCTTATGAGCCAGGAGGTGGCGAGGATTATCTGGTAAGCCATAATGGTGAAATTGTGCTGATTAACCCGGACGGGCAATATCATGGGTTTTTTAAAGTGCCACATGATCCTGAAAAAATGGCAGTAAATTATGCTGCGGTTAGATCTGCCTGGGACTAGACTCCTATATCTGACCAGACTGCAAATTCATTTCCTGCAGGCTCAGCAAATTCAAATCGTCGTCCGCCGGGGAAGGAAAACGTATTTTTGGTAATTGTCCCGCCTCCGTTAACTACTTTGTCCTTAGTCTTTTCCAGGTCACTGCTGTAAAAAATGATCAATGCCGAGCCGTTTTGTGTTAAAGCTTTGAGGTTTTCGCGATAAAAACCACCATCAAGCCCTTCATTTGAAAAAGCGGTGTAATCAGGACCGAAATCTTCGAAGCGCCAGCCGAAAACTTCTGTAAAGAAGGTTTTGGTTGCGGTTAAATCTGAAGAAGCAAACTCGACGTAATTTATTTTTTCATGTTCATGCATAAGAATCCCTTTCCTGTATGCAGGGAGGTGATGCACCCGTTAAACAGCCTTGCTTTTATGCCAGATCTGTATCACCCACAGATCTGGCAAACCATGAAGTCGTTAGCCAGGCATGAGCCTTTCTAGCTGAATACCACCTGGATATTGGTGTTTTCCAACAGACCTTCTTCACCAAACTCAACACCCAGGGATGATTTTTTCACGCCGCCGAATGGAGCATTTGGTTGAATGCCTCCATGCCCGTTGATCCAGACCGAGCCACATTCCATGCGCGATGCAACGTCTTTGGCTTTTTCCTTATCTTTGGACCAGACCGAACCACCCAGGCCATTTTCTGAGTCATTGGCCGCAGCTATGGCATCTTCCAGATCGGTATAGCGAATGACTGGCAGTGCCGGACCAAACTGCTCCTCAACAATGAGCGGTGCATCTGCTGGCAAATCAGAAATGATGGTAATCGGGAAAAACAGGCCTTCACCAGGCTCCCCGCCAAGTAGTACCTTGCCCTTTACCGCTGCATCTGCAACCAGGGAAGAAACTTTGTCAAATTGCATCTGATTATTGACCGGGCCCAGTACGCTGTTTTCATCCAGACCATTACCTACAGGGATGTTTTTGGCAAAGTTCACCAGCTCCTCGCAAACTTCATCATGAATGCTGTCATGAACATACAGCCTTTTCATGCAGGCACAGGTCTGGCCGGAGTTTATGAATGCACCCCAGAATAAGCCTTCGGCAATTTCTTTGGGATCGCAATCGGGTAAAACGATTCCAGCATCATTACCGCCCATTTCCAGCGTCAGTCGTTTCATGCTGTTGGCAGCACTTTGCATGATCTTTTCACCGGTTGCGCATGAGCCGGTGAAAACGATTTTATTGATGTCCGGGTGAGTGGACATCGCTGCACCGATGTTGAACAGTTTGTCATCAGAGCTGACAACATTCAACACACCAGGCGGCAGTAATTCATTCATGGCAGCTACTGCCTGCAGGGTTGATAATGGTGTGTAAGGGGAAGGTTTAATCACGATGGTATTTCCCGCCCGTATTGCCGGAATAATATGCCAGGTAGCGATCATTACCGGCCAGTTCCAGGGAGTTATCGAGCCAACGACACCAATAGGTTTGCGATGCAGTTCAACATGTCCCTGATCATCGTCCTGTAATACTTTTACAGGTATATCAAGGTTGGCGGTATAGCCAGTCCATGCCTGTGCACCGCCCAGTTCAAAGCGGGACCCCAGGCCACCCAGAGGCTTGCCCTGCTCCCTGGTCAGGGTTTGGGCAATATTCTCGGCCTCTTCTTCCAGTTTTCCGGCTAATGAGGCACAAATGGCCTTGCGTTCTTCGTCGGGCAAAGCTGACCAGGCTGGAAAGGCAGCCTTGGCAGCAGCAACGGCGGCATCCAGGTCCTCCGGGCTGGCATTCGGGCACATGGCAACCAGTTCCCCCGTGGCTGGGTTGTTTACTTCAAACGATGCATCCGTGTCGACCTGCTGGCCACCTATAGTCATTCTGTATTCCGACATTAAAAAATCCTCTTTTGGTTAGAAAAATAGTGAAAAATAAATTTAGGGCTATATTACACAATCAATCCCATAAAGGCATGCCTGAGACTTTAGTTCCGGGGGCTTTGAAGTTAAGCTATGGGGCTTTAAATTAGCAGCCAGATATAGCCGCCCATTGAATATCAATCCAGGAGAAGTATGAGTCTTTACCATTTGCAGAAGTTTCTTTATGAACTTAACCGCGACGATTCAGTAAAAGAAAAATATCACAATGATCTGGAAGGGCTGCTCCAACAGTTTGATTTGACTGAGGAGGAAAGCAATGCCCTGCGCGATGGTGATATCGGGTTGCTGTACGTGCTGGGCGTGAATGGGCAGATATTGATGCATTTTGCTGCATTGCTTGGCATCGAATGGTTTGATTATCTGGAAATGATGCGTGAAGGTATCAATAAATATGGCCCGGTTCGTGCCGGTGTATATGCCATGACCGGTGGCGGCCAGAGTTTTACAGTAGAAGGAAAGGAATAATGAGCCTAGTTTATGCTGGCGTATTGAGCCATGCCCCCGGAATCACCGGCCGGGCTGATCTGGTTAAAAATACTGAAATGCGTGATGCGTTTTATACTGCGCTGGATCAGCAAAGACAGGAAATAGAAGATACAGGTGCTGAGGCCCTTATCATTATTGCCGCAGAACACTTTGCCAACTTTTTTATGAATAACATGCCGGCCTATTGTATCGGTATTGGCAATCGCTATGAGGGGCCAATCGAGGATCCGGACTGGCTAAAAATACAAAAAACATCAGTCCCGGGGGCACCTGACCTGGCAACCCGGCTAACCAAAGAAGTCATGAAGACAGTTGATACAGCATATGCCGAGGAGTGGAAATTTGACCATGGCATCATGGTGCCCCTGAACTTTTTAACACCCCGCTATGACATGCCCATTATTCCGGTCAACATTAATTGCCAGGGGCCGCCCCTGACGCCGCTTAACAGGGCCTGGGAATTTGGCGAGGCATTGCGACGCGCCTGCGATTCGGTTCCTGAGAAAGTTGCACTGGTTGGTACAGGTGGTATATCGCACTGGCCAGCCACGCCTGATTCCGGAAAAATCAATGAAGCCTGGGACCGGGAATTTCTTGAACGCCTGATGTCCCAGGATAAAACGGCCCTGCTTGGCTATAGCGATGAGCAGACCTATGCTGAGGCTGGCCAGGGCGGCTTTGAAATCAGAACCTACATAGCCGCTGCAGCAGCAGCCAGAGGGCCGGGAGACTTGCAGTTTTATACAGCCGAGCTGCCAATTTTTGCCGTGGGTTGTACGGTTGGCAGGTTTTCAATAAGCGCTTAAGTAAGCTCTTGAAAGAAAAGGTTTTGAAAACCAGAGCAATAAGCAAGGTTAGTCTCTCAGAAAATAAATTGATACTATTTCAGCCTTGCTTATGGTCTGGCGCTTTGAGCGGCCGGAAAATTATAAAAACAACAATGAATTAGCCAGCGGAGAAATATATGGCAACGATCGCAAACCCAAGCGCAAATTTTGCTGCTGATATTATTGATAACGGCAAAGCTTCCGGTCAGCAATTTCTGGTAATTGGTCTGTGCATGTTTTTAAACATGCTCGATGGCTTTGATATAACTGCCATGTCAATCGTAAATACGGCTGTTGGTTCAGAGCTTGATATAACACCTGACCGCCTTGGCCTGATATCCAGTGCAGCATTATTTGGCATGGCCTGTGGTGCGATGTTCCTGGCGCCACTGTCCGACATTTTTGGTCGCCGCAACGTCATCATTATCAGTGTATTCATGATCAGCATTTCCATCATGTTCACTGCAAATGCAAACACTCTTGCAGAATTTATTGTGCTCAGAATACTCAGTGGTCTGGGAGCTGGCGCCATGCTGGCCAGCCAGGCAGCGCTGGCGATTGAATACAGCCCGGAAAAATATAAAGCCTTATCAGTTGCTCTGGTAACCTCGGGTTATCCGCTTGGCGCAATGATGACCGCGGTGATTGGCGGCTTTATCATGCCGGAATTTGGTTGGCGAGGAATGTTCTGGTTTGGCGGCGGCCTAACGTTGGTTATGGGCCTGATAACCTGGATGCAGATACCTGAATCCCTGCAATTTTTAGTAGACCGCCGACCCAAAGGAGCGCTGGAGAAAATTAACAAAACACTCAACAAGCTCGGCAAAGAAGAAATCAGTGAACTGCCTGATATTGGCGATACTGAAGATGATGCCAATAAAGCCAGCGCACTGGATAACTTTCAGGATTTATTCAGAAATGAATACTGGCGGCCAACGCTGACTATATGGACCTGTTTTTTGCTTTGTTTCAGCACCATGTATTTTCTGATGACCTGGATTCCGGCCCTGATGGAATATTCAGGCTTTACTGCAGCAACCGGTCGCACGGCTTTTTTCCTGTTTAATCTGGGAGGAGTTATTGGCATCTGGTTGCTGGGTGCAATCTCTACCAAAGCCAAACTGAGCAACATTGTCAGTTCCTTTTTATTAAGCTCTGCTTTTCTGCTTATCGTGTTTGCCGCCTCCCCTAATATGCAAACCTGGCTCCTGTCTCTTGTGCTTATTATCGGGATATTATTCCAGGGTGGTTTTACCGGCCTGTATGCGGTGGCAGCAAAAGTTTACCCCGCTTCTTTCAGAAGCACGGGGGTTGGTTGGGCAATAGGACTGGGGCGTGCTGGCGCAGTTATTGGACCTGGCGTTGCCGGATTTCTCATTGCGGCGGGTTTTGACATGTCTGCGAACTTTTATATTTTTTCAGTCCCGGTCATTCTGGGCGGGGTCATTGCCTACCGTCTTCATGTTAAATAAATTTTTTAAAAAAATGCGGATCAATGGCCAGGTTTTTTTAACAGGCAAAACATAAGCTAAGGAGTATTGATGACCGACACAGGCACAAGCCATAAAAGAATTTTTGTAGAAAACACCTGGTACGCGGCAGCCTGGGAAATAGAGGTGGAAGATAATAATGGTTGCATGGCCAGAACCATCTGTGAAACACCGCTGGTTATTTACAAGACAGAAGATCAGGGTTATGCCGCACTTGATGACCGCTGCTGTCATCGCGCTGCGCCATTATCTATAGGGCGCGTTGAGGGCAACTGTATTCGGTGCATGTATCATGGCCTGCTTTATGATCCAAGTGGCAAGGTTACTGAAGTACCAGGTCAGACCAATGTTCCGCCATCGCTGAAAGTTCGGTCTTATCCCCTGTGTGCAAAAGGCGGTATGTTATGGATCTGGATGGGTGATCCGGCGCTGGCCAATGAGGATGATATTATCGAGTTTGAGCCATTAAGCCAGCCTGACTTATGGCGCGGCTTCGACAAGCCGGATTATCTGCACTATGACGCCAACTGGTTACTGATTGTTGATAACCTGAGCGACTTCTCGCATGTGGCTTTTGTACATACCCATACTCTTGGTGGTTCTGAAGATTATGCCTACAACACCATCCCGGAAAATATTCAGAAGCTGGATAATGGCTTTACCATGGAGCGATGGGATAAAGGTAGCAAGGCAGCGCCCTTCCATGCCAAGGTGATTCCTGAGGAGGAGCTGGATAATAAGCTTGACCGCTGCAATATTACATCCATGTACATTCCGGGCATATTCCTGATGGAAACCATTTTTGCGCCAGCGGGTTGGGATGCTGAAAAAAATGATCGTAGCGTTTGTCGTGAATACCGTAACTGCCAGTTCATGACGCCCGAGACACGCCATACCACGCATTTTTTCTGGGATTATTTACATGGTTTTGACCTGGATAATCCAGACATTTCCAAATCACTTAAAGCCTCATTGCTTGAAGGCTTCATGGAAGACAAGTTGTTTATTGAAGAGCAACAGAAATTGCTGGAGAAAAGTCCGGATTTTGTGCCGCGCTTTATTGAAGCTGATGAAGCCTTTGCCCATTTTCGTCAACGCTGGGAACGCAGATTACGGGATGAAAATGAAGCCAATCCTTTGGTGGTAAAAGAAAATAAAAAACGAATTTTGTGAGGTCGTTTTAAATGTCTGGGCGGTAATCAGAAAGTTATCAGGGTAAATAACAGCACCAGCACAAAAGCCATAGCAATGCAGATGGGATAGCATGGCACCAACAGCAACATTTTAAACGAGGTCATGAAGCGACCCTGTTTATAGACCCGCCTAAGCGCCAGAAACACATAGATTACCGCATATATCCAGATGCCTGTGACAAGCCAGGGCAGAAGATTATGTACACCAGCATAGTTGTTACTGAGCCTTACAAAAATTATATTCAGAATCACCAGTGCAAAAATAAAAGAATGGGTGTGAAAAAGAAACATCAAATGTTCAACATATTTTCTGCGTTTAAAGACATATAAAAACTTCATGCTTACTGCAAGCAGAGGAACACATAAAAACATCACGATGGGCAAATTATTCAGAAAAGATTGCATCAGGGTGGCGCCGTTATCCGAAGAGGTTGGCAGGCAGGCATTATAGGCACGGGTCCCCAAACGCGTACCAAGAAAATCTGCCCATGGAATATCATCGCATCCGCCTATTTCTGCTGCCACAGAGTCATCCTGCTCTGACAAAAATGCTAAATTAGGAGTGAAATCCAGCTCAACGGTATCTGCTGGTATATTAAGAGTGATACCTGCCTCGTTAATATCTTCTTCTTCAACAAGGCCGGCATCCTGAAGGTCCTGAAAAATTTGATCTTTGGTTGCCTGCACATTCTGATCAGCCTCTTCTATCTGTTCATTTACATCCTGAATGATCTGTCCGGTGTTTTGCCCGATATTTTCGCCCAGGTTTTCAGTAGTTATATTGTCCGGAAT
>JAYPJO010000021.1:0-4755 GCA_038128465.1 Gammaproteobacteria bacterium | reverse complement strand
GAATAGCCGCGACCAGGAAAAATAAAATGCTGAAAAGCAGATACATTCTGAACGGAGGTAAATAATTGACCCGTCTGCCTGCTATATATTCATTAGTAAGATGACCAGGTTTGGTTAGAAGCGGAAAAAAGCTGCGCCAGGCTTTTGAGTCAAGGTTGTAAATAACATCCATAGCCTAACTGATTAGGTGCCAGACCGATACAATTCTGGTATCCATGGACTGCCCACAACCGGGACAGTACTTCGCTTCACTTTCTAGACCACAATTCAGGCAGGCTTTCTGGCTCATTATTTTTTATGCTCAGATTAATCAGAATTATTAATAGTTTGCTCCAGCCTCATTGCTATAGCTATCAGCTTTCTGTCACTGCCAGCAACACCGGTGACTTCCAGCCCAACCGGTAAATCATTCGAGGCCATGCCAGCCGGCAGGGTAATTGCCGGAAAACCCAGCAAACTGGCCGGGTTTGTATTGCGCGTCAGGACATTAAAGGTTGGCATATTAACGCCATTGAGGCGCAATGTATCAGATTCATTCTGTATCAATCGGGCAGTAACAGGTAGGGTGGGATAGACCAGAGCATCTATGCCCTGCTCAATCATTATCGATGTGAGTGCTGTTATCAGTTCATCCCTTTTGGTAAGTGCCTGCTGATAATCTTCCAAACTAACGGCTTCGTCTACAGACAGATTTAATACGCCAGCAACATCCGCACTGGCGACCTGGGTTATCAGCTCCTCCAGAGACAGTTGCGGATAATAGCGTTGTAAATAAGCTCTCAGAACCATGGGTGATTCATGTAAGACGATAGTCAGACTGGTAGTTGCTACTTCCCCGGCAATGGCAGAGAGATCTAGTTCAACAATTTCCATATTGCTGGCTTCTAGTTGGTTCAAAAAGCGCTCTGTAACTTCAGCAACATCAGATTCCAGATTTTCATAAAAATAATTGCGTGGAATTCCCAGGCGGTAACTGGAGTTACCATCTGTGAACAAGTGATGATCAGGAGTGAGCAAGCCATCAAGATAGGCTAGCTTGCCTACATTTTCAGTCATCAGCCCTACCGTGTCATGAGTCTGTGACAGGGGTGTTACGGCTTCCGTGGGATAGCGCCCCATGGAAGGACGGTAACCGACTATGCCATTGAGGGCCGCCGGGATTCGACAGGAGCCACCGGTGTCGGTACATAATCCCCACTCAACCAGACCACTGGCAATAGCTACTGCAGTTCCGCCACTACTGCCTCCGGCAAAACGATCAGGATCATGAAAATTTCTGACCGCCCCAAAAGCGGCATTATTGCTGGTAACGCCAAACGCGAGTTCGTGCATATTGGTTTTTGCTACTGGAACTGCGCCAGCGTCCAGAAGACGCTGAACAGTTTCATTGTTTTTTGTCGGAACAAAATTACGTAATCCAGGGGTGCCTGCTGTATTGGGAATTTGAGAGACATGAATGTTGTCTTTAACCACAAAAAATGGTGAGACGGTCTCAAAGTTGTTGTTTTCATTAACAGCTTCACGTTCCGGAATTTCAGTGATCAATGCATTAAAGCTTACTAAAGAACTCAGGTCATTTGGCGCCGGGTGTTCTGCATTGACAGAACAGGCCGTAAATAAAACAAGGCTGACAGGTAATACTGTTTTTCTAAACATAAGAAGGTGGCTGTTATTTTTTTTTTCAGTGCTGTCTTACTGTAATACTGAAAATGGTAAAAGTCGAATTCTGAATGATTTAATGTCAGATAGCTTTTAAGGTACCAGGGTTCTGGCAACGCGAAATCCAACATCATCCCGGCTTTCATTGCTGTAGTCGCGATATGACAAACGCAGCTCAGTCACGGAGCCATGGGCCCAGCTGGACCCCCTGACAACATGATATGTGCCGGATTGCGGGCCATAAGGGTCTGTTTCTATGTTGTTGCCGAGTTGCAGGGAGGTTCCGTAATAATCATGTACCCATTCAGCGACATTACCCCCCATATCATAAAAGCCATTGGCATTTGGCGGAAACGATGCCACCGGGGCTGAACCGACAAAGCTGTCGTTATAATTGATGAGGACTCTGCCAAGAATCGAGGCCGAGCTGATGTCGGCATAGTTGCCATGGTTGGCCGGGGGCGGCAGCTCAGGCCCCCAGGGGAATTTCAGCAGACTGGTCGGGTCATCACTTTGTACCCGGGCGGCCCAGGCCCATTCTGCTTCGGTGGGCAGACGATATCCGGGGCTGTTTAAATCAGCCCCTACTACCCTGCCATTCTGTACCGTGTAAAAAACCGGCAGGTCTTCCTGTTCACTGAGCCAGTTACAGTAAAGCGCAGCCTGTTCCCAGGTTACTTCAGCTACCGGTTGGTTATTATTGCTTAATGAAGTCTGTTCAATGATGCCTGATGAATGTTCGGGGTCAAACATTTTGAATTGAGCATTCGTTACCTCGGTTAATGAAAGATAAAAGGGTTTGGTCAGGCTGATTGAGCGTAATGATTCATTGGCCTGCCTGCCGGCTTCTCGGCGAGAAGCGCCCATGACAAAGTCGCCCGGATATAACAGTTTCAAGTCCTGCCCGTTGGCAGCCGTAATCATTGGCTGGATATTATTAATCCGCTGCTGCTCCAGCGTAATCAAAGTGACATTTAACTGCTGTTCCAGACCCGGTCGGGAAATGAAATCCTGTGAGAAGGACACATGACCTTCGGCCCGTATTTCAATGAGCTGGGAGGCTGCTAACAACTCAACAGTTTGATTGGCCGAGCCTCTGAACTCGCCATTGATGTAGAGTTCAGCATCCGGAGGGTTGGCGACAATGGCAACAGAGCTTAAGATTGGATCGAGACTGACGGCCAGCGCTAGTTCTTCATCTGCCTGGGTCTGAATGGTGCGGCGCAGTTCTTCATAGCCATTAAGGAAAAAAGTAAGCTCATAACTCTGCCCTGGAGGTAAAGCAAGTTCCAACGGAGTTTGCCCCTGATAAGTGCCATTAATTGTAACGCCGGCATTGCTGGGCGTTGATTGTAATAACACCAGGCCATCAGCAGGTTCCAGCTCGATCATGGGGAGGTTCTGATCGACAAGAGCTGTTACAGACAGGTTTTCGGTCCAGGCTTTGTGAGCATTCAGCTTGATCAGAATTTCGTGCTCGCCTTCCAGTATTTCCGTATTCAAGGGCGTTACACCAATTTCTTCACCATTCAGGCTGACAGTTGCTCCCGCTGGCGAAGTGCTAAAGTTTATGTTGGCCCAGGCGGGTAACAGCTCAACACTCAGGCTCTGCTCTTGCTGGCGCCCTTCTATCTGTACAAGCTGTTGCGTTGACTGATAGCGATCCTTGCTGACTACCAGCTCATGCTCGCCTGCGGCCAGCTCAATATTACTTAATGGTGTCAGGCCAATTTCTTCACCGTCAATAAATACTATGGCAACGTCTGTATTGCTGTCGAGATTTAAAAAGCCGGGCAAAGGCAGCAATTGCAACTGAAAAGTCTGGGCCTGTTCCTCACCAACGGTTATGAGCGTGTTTACATCATAATAACCTTCAGCGCTGACTGAAATCTCATAGTCTCCAGCCAGAGCCAGATAGCGGGGTCCAATTTTAATTGCCAGAGGAGAGTGCACCTCAACAAGGCTGCCAATTGGTTGCGCATCAATAAAAATCGACTTGGCGGACAGGACGAACCAGGCGGCCAGGGCAAAACACAACAGCACGAATGAAATTGCAGCCTTGGCGGTACTGAGTCGGAAGGAAAACTTATCCGCACTGCTGTCATGTGGCGTGAAATCAATCGGTGTGATTACGTCATCATGCTGATTATGCGCTGAAGTTTTATCCTGACTCATTTAAAAAGTTCCGCTAAACAGGCTCATTGCAAATAACTGTGACAACCGGCTCTTCCCCGGAAAAAGGAACAACAAATTCGGCTCTTACATCACGATAACCCGGTCTAACGCCAACGGCCGTATATGCGCCGGGAACAAGGTCGAGTGACTGTGAGGTAAACATGCCCAGTTCACTGATACGATAAATGGTGACAGCGGTCAGACCATCAGAGTTCAAGGTGACGGTTACAGGCACCCTGGCCCTGTCCAGATATGATCTTAATGAAACCAGTTGCTCATAAAGCCGTGTATTTTCATTTTCAACCAGAGGCAGAGCTTCGTTATAGACTCGAATGCTCTGCTGATAAACCTCTTCTTGGGCCAGGCGCAGGGGGTTGTTTACGATATTAATTAAATATGTATCAAGACCGACTCTGGTTTGTGCGCGATCCCTGCCCTGAACGGCAGTAACAACATTTGCATCAATAGCCAGTGCAGCACTGAAGGCGGCAAGCGCCTCCTGCCAGCGCTCAGCGGCTTCATGTTCACTGGCAGCTAGCAGCTGCTCATTTAGGTCACGCGAGGTGATCATGGTTTCTGCCTGCGTGATGGCGGCCAGTGCATCCGCGGATTCCGGTTTCAGCGATAGCGCCTGATTAAACGCCGTTAATGCAGATTCAGGGTTGTTATCCTGAATCGCGCTAAAGCCGGTAGACATGAAGTTTAAAAAATCACGATCAAGGATGGCGACATTGGTCAAGCTGATGGCTTCACTGGCGCCAGTATGCGCGGGGTCAACTGCTGCTGCCTGGTTATAAAATTCCAGCGCGGATTCCAGATCGCCGGCACCACGGCTGATATTACCCTGCTCCATTAAGCTCAATACCTCGGGGAGCAGTTGCGCTCTTTCCAGACCAGCGTTGGCAGTTTCAGATTCTGCAT
>JAYPJO010000020.1:15976-16403 GCA_038128465.1 Gammaproteobacteria bacterium | reverse complement strand
GTGTTAACCAGGTCCAGATCATCGTAATAGACCGCCCAGTGCAACAATCCGGTGCCATCAGCCTGCACCGCGTTTATATCTGATTGCTCCAGGTTTTCCAGAACCTGTTGTGTCTCCCCCATGCTGGCCAGATCCAGGATTTCATCCTGCGCGCAGGCTCCTGAAACCAGGATCGTAATAATGGCAATAACACTAATGAATGTAGCTTGGACACGACGGAGCATGGTTAAACCTCTGCGAAGCTGCCTGTACTATCCCCAAAACTATCCATCTCGACACCAATCCTGTTCATCAGGGTAAGCATCAGGTTGGAAACTGGGGTGAAATCAGGATAAACAAGGTGTTGCCCGCCTTTAATTCGACCTCCACCAGTGCCAACAATAGCTGATGGCAAGGGAAAGTGATCATGGGCGTTACTGTTACTCAT
>JAYPJO010000020.1:13969-15966 GCA_038128465.1 Gammaproteobacteria bacterium | reverse complement strand
TGTTGCTGCCATACAGGAGTATGGAATTATCCAGCATGGATCCATCCAGGTCGGGGGTATCTGCGAGTTTTTGTACAAAGCTGGCAAACACGCGTGAATGGTACTCCTGTACCCGCACAAGCCTGGCTATTTTTGCCGGATTGTTCTGGTGATGAGATAAGGGATGAAACGCGTCAGACACACCTATATGGTTATAGGTTCTGTTGCTCACTTCAGCGGCAAACATCATTGACGCCACCCGGGTCATGTTGGCCTGCCAGGCCAAAAAAATCAGGTCCAGTTGCAAGTTTATATGCTCATCGACATCAGCAGGAATGCCAAGCGGCGCATCCGGCAAATCAACAGACGACAAATCATGATTGGCCGTTTTCTGCAATCGGCGCTCTATTTCCCGAACACTTTCAAGATAGTCGCTTAATATCACCCTGTCAGAAGCACCGAGCTGATTCTGCAGCTGGTTGCTTTCGGCCAGAATCAGGTCAAGGATCGAGCCAGTCTGCATGGAAATTGCTGCCCTCTCCTCGGCATTATCACCGACACCAAATAATGTCTGGAAAAGCTTACGGGGATTATTCTCCATGGGTAAAGGCGTGCTCGGGGTCCGGAAGGAAATGGTGGATCCATAAGAGCATCCATAGTCACGATCACAGGCTCCGGCTCCGGTAACTTCTGTCGATACTTCTATCGATGGCAAGGGAGTATCCTGGCTGATGTGCTGGGCAGCAATCTGGTCAATGGTTATACCGCCAAAAGGATCATGGCTGACACGAGGCGACTCTCCAGTTAGCCAGGTGCCCGGGGTAATAGCATGTACTGGTCCATTGGCGCGCCGGTTTTCCAGTCCGCTGACAATAGTGAGCTGATCCTTGAAAGGCGTGAGTGGCTCCAGTATTGATTTCAGGGCAAAGTCATTGCCACTTTGATCAGGCGTCCAGTTGTCCATCACGGCGCCGTGAGGAAAATAGAAAAAGCCCATTTTTGGATGAGTAGCCAGTTCTGACTGTGCCAGTGCCGTTGAAGCCGGAATCATGGCATCCAGAAGCGGTAAAGAAATACTGACACCTGCGTTTTTTATAAACGTTCTGCGTGATAAGTGTTTCTTCGTTATAAACATATTTCCCTCCACAAGCCTGTCAGTCTGTGTTATTCAAGTTCGGGCGCAACCGACATCCTGAACTGCTCGCTGTTAATTATACCTTTGACTATGGCGGTAAATTTAAAATTGTCAGTTTCAGCTTCCCTGACTATGGAGCGAACTGTCGGCATGTCGTGATATTCGACGGTTCTGCCCAATGCATAGGTCATTAAATTTTTGGTAAAGGTCTGCACAAACTGCTGCGGACTTCTGAGCAGCGCTTCTCTTAAATCATTGACACCATCGATTGTTTCACCGTCGGCAAGCTGGCCTGACGAATCAATTAGCAAATTACCTGCATCACTGTCGCGTTCTCGCCAGGCACCAATTGCATCAAAATTTTCCAGGGCCAGCCCCAGGGGATCCATGACATCATGACAGCTGGCACAGACTGGATTTTCCCGATGCGTTTCTAGCCTTTCCCTGACTGTCAGGGCTACGGCTGATCCCTCGGGAGTTTCCGGGAAAGCTTCCACATTTGGTGGTGGTGAGGCTGGCACTACACCCATCAGTTTTTCCATGATATAGGCGCCTCGCAGTACCGGCGAGGTCCTGTTGGCATAGGAAGTGACCATTAAAACTGCCCCTTTCCCCAACAAACCATGCCTTTCCTCATCAGGCATAATCACTCGTCGAAACAGGTCACCCCTGATATTTGCCAGGTCATAATGCCGGGCAAGCCTTTCATTAATATAACTATAGTCCGCTGAAATGATATCCAGCACAGTATGATCCTGTTGCATGATCTCGCCAATAAACAGCTTTACTTCCTGCACCAGATCATCACGCAAACCTACATCATAAGTTGGAAATATTTCGCCATCAGGATCAAACTCATTTAGCTCTCTGAGTTTCAGCCATT
>JAYPJO010000020.1:12725-13959 GCA_038128465.1 Gammaproteobacteria bacterium | reverse complement strand
CATGGCAAAATTATCCACCAGGGAGGCAGCCCGTGGATCAGCAAGCATGCGATTTATTTCAGCGTCCAATATCGCTGGCTGAGACAGCTCTTCGCTGGCGGCTAGTTCTATAAGTCTTGTATCCGGAGGCGAACTCCACATGAAATAAGCCAGCCTTGACGCCAGTTCGAGATCGGTCAGCTCAAAATGCTCCCCCGGTTGAACATCATCGGAGGGTTGCTCTCCCCTGAATAAAAATTTCGGGCTGGTCAGAATGGCCATCATGCCGCTTTTTATTCCTTCATCAAAACTGCTTTGCGCTCTGGTTTCCTGATAAAACTGCAATGCCGCGTCAATATCATTATCTTCAACCGGGGACCTGAAAGCCCTGGTCGCCAGATTTGTAAATATCTCTCGTGCACAAGACAGTTCATGTGCTGATGATTCGGGTTCGCATA
The DNA here is from genome assembly GCA_038128465.1 of Gammaproteobacteria bacterium. Classification (GTDB taxonomy): domain Bacteria; phylum Pseudomonadota; class Gammaproteobacteria; order Pseudomonadales; family Pseudohongiellaceae; genus UBA5109. The sequence continues at coordinate 13,522 of JAYPJO010000020.1, read as the reverse complement.
TCATGACCTTGTTTCGGGCGGGTGTATCTATATGACCGGTGGCGTTATAGGGCCCCAGAATACTCAGTGTCTGCGCCCTGGTCACCCTGGTTATGCCAATATTTTCGCCGGTATTGCGTAAGGGATCGTCACCTTCAACATAACTATGGCCAAGAAAGGCCATGCCAATGGAGTGCTTTCCTGAACTGACCGGAATTCTGATATCCCGGAAACGTGAATTAATGGCAGCAATTGCTGGAGCCTGGTTTTGATCAATATTTTGCAGGTCCTCCTGCCCACCAATGTTTTCCCGGAATTTTTCAACACCATCAATCGTGATAATTATGGTTTCTTCATTTTCCAGACCAACGTGATACAGGCGCGTAAACATGCCATCTATGGTAAATGCATACTCTCCATCAACCGGGAAAGTATGCTCAATGACGACGCCCCCTCGCGTTCCCATTGGCAGGCCATGGACATGGCTGGTCTGGTTTGAAGTATCCATGCTGTATGTCGTGGTGGAGACCAGCGGATCAGTTTCAATACATTGGCAATATTGTCAAAGCCGTCACTACTGTCATCTCTGGGCAATATGTCTTCACTGAGTTCAACGCCTGTTATTTCATAAATTGAATTTATGTATTCAGAGCGGTTGAGGCGGCGCAGGCCTACCCGAGCCGCGTGGCTGTTACTTAGTGCATGCTCATCCAAAACATTTTCCAGGCTGGTGATTAGCCCCCACCGTGTGGACTCATCTGGCTGTGGCTGGCTTGGTGGCGGCATGACATTGGTGCGCAACTTGGTCAAAGCGCGTT
>JAYPJO010000020.1:9119-12679 GCA_038128465.1 Gammaproteobacteria bacterium | reverse complement strand
CTCTGGATCAAACAGCGTGAAGTCTATGCCTCCCGAATAATCCTCAAAATTATGGCAGTCCATGCAGTAAGTCTCCAGCACTGCCCAGTTGGATGACAGCTCATCCATGGCAACTTCCGCGGCAAAAAGTGGGATAGACCACAGGCTGGCCAGTACCAGGAAAATCAAGCATTGTTGCTTTGCTTTCTGCATGTTGTATTCAAATAACATTAGGCACTGTTCGTTCGCTTATATGGTACCAGGTGCTTCGATAAACCTGCTGCAAAAACAGGGTGGGGTCTCCGCGTTCTTCAATATAAGCCTCCATGGGGTTGATCGACTGAAATTCTGTCAGGCTCAAGCCACTCTGAAAGGCCGAAACCACGGTATCCCAGGTGTAAGACAGCATGGCGTATTGCTGCGCCAGTTCTTCACGAGTTAATACCCCACCTCTGGATGCTATGATTTTGGTATTGTCAGTTACCATGCTTAACAGGCTTTCTGTTGCATCCCTGAATCCACGAATCCAGCCGCCAGTTGAATAATCTATCGTGGGAAACCTGTCAGTACTTAACAAGTCACCGACCACAAGCACATCCTCTTCCCTGAAATGAACAAAAATATCGCCGTCGGTGTGCGCTTTGGGTTGGCGATTATAAAAAAGTGTTTCATTGCCCAGTTGCAGACTACTGCCGGTGTAAAAACCCTGGTTGGCCTGGGCATCTGCTGGCATCGGCTGGTAAATTTTTTCTTCCCATTCAATATAAGGGTCTGTTGTTTGCCAGAGACGGGTATTTTCGTGGGCGATGATTGTGGCACTGCTACCCAGTTCATAGTTTAGGCCACAATGTTCTGGCCGCCAGTTGGTATTAAACAGGGTAGATATCCTTTTTCCTGGCACGAGCCTCTGGATTTCAGCCATTAAGCTGCCGGCATGCTCTCTGAGGCCGCCATCAATAACCACCAGATCATCAGCCAGATCAGCAAGAACAACATTACAGCCACTTCCCTGGATCAGGTAAATAACCGGCGTGACCTGAATGGACGTGATCCCGGACTGAGAATGCCCAATAGTGGGAAGGCCTAATGAGAATATAGTGCCGATAGCGCCCTTAACCAGTGCTCTGCGTTTCACCATAATAGCCTTTTTATTCTTTTATAGGTGTAGCCTGTTAACCGATGTAAATGCCCTGTAACCGGCACCAAATCAACAATTGTATTATAAATTGTTATTAAAAATAACGAATGTTATATTCATTTTCAATAAGGCCTCAACCCAGCTGCTGCGATGCGTGTGCTGGTGTTGTTTGAGCTTGCCCCCATCAATACGAAAAGTTTCAGAGAAAACACTGATGGAGTAAACCTGATGAAAAACCTGATTTTTACTCTGCTTATAAGCCTGAACCTGCTGGTCGTTCCATCTGCAGGTGCCCACCATTCTTTCGCCATGTTCGATAACCAGTCTGAAATGTGGCTGGAAGGAACCATTACCCTTTTTCAATGGACCAATCCCCATACCTTTATCCATATCCTGGTGGAACCCAGAGATGAAGATGGCAATTTGATTGATGGTGAGGCCGTTGAATGGAGCCTGGAAGGTGGCAGCCCCAACATCCTGGCCCGTAATGGCTGGAAACGCACCTCGCTGGAGACAGGCGAGGAAGTCAGAATCCTGATTTACCCGCTTAAAGACGGCAATGCCGGTGGAACGTTTCTGGAGATTCACAAACAAGATGGCACGGTGCTTTACTACCATGGTTAAGAAAAAGCTGTTTACATTTATATTAAGCTTGGGAATTTTGTTTAGTTCCCCTGTATTTTCACAGATTTCAGATAACACCCCGGACCTGTCGGGTGTCTGGATGAATGACAATACTCTGGATGAAAGACTGAAAAGAGCCGGACTCAAAAGACTTGACCCGAGTGCAGCGACACCGCCTACTTCCAGCGTAAACCTGGACGTTCTGACAGATGAATACCGCCGCATCTATGAAAGGGAGCAGGCACGCATTGCCCAGTTGGCAGTTGGTACAGCCAGCTGCGGGTGGCAGGGAATGCCTCGTGTCATGACCTACCCTTATCCTTTTGAGATTTTACTGAGCCCTGATCGCGTCACCATTATTTATGAAGCTGAAAGCCAGGTCAGGCGTATTTATCTTGACCGGGATGAACACCTGCCTTTTGATGAGCTTGATCCGTCTTACCAGGGTGATTCAATTGGCTGGTGGGAAGGCGATACTTTTGTGATCGACACCATAGGTTTCAATACCCTGACCACAGTTGGAAGAGGATTACCCCACAGCGAGGAAATGCATATTGTTGAACGCTGGCAGTTTGTGAACGAAGATACGGTCAATGTTGAAATGACAATCTCTGACCCACTCGCATTTGTAGAGCCATTGATTCAGGAAATTGCCTATTCCAAGAGACCAACCTGGCGCATTCGTGAGTATCACTGCCTGGAAAACAACCGGGATGCCCCTGACGAAGAGGGTGAACGTTCAGGCGGATTGGCTGAAGGGGTCAACTAGCCAGCATGCGATATCACTACATTGAGGTTTGCTTTCGATCATAACTCACACTGCACTTTACTTAAGACAAAAAAGGCAGGCTTAATAGCCTGCCTTTTTTATAATTCAAACAGCAATTTTAGAGAGCTACAATATTCTCTGCTTGAGGTCCTTTTTGGCCTTGAGTTACATTAAACTCAACCAATTGTCCTTCCGCCAGTGTTTTGTAACCTGAGCTTGCGATTGAACTATAGTGTGCAAAAACGTCCGGCCCTGATTCTCGCTCAATAAATCCAAAACCTTTCGATTCATTGAACCATTTAACTGTACCAGTAGTTGTATTAGACATAGTAAATATCCTGTATTTAATTTAAAAAATTGCCTTTTTAAGGCATATGTAAGCGGGAAAATTAGGCTGAGATTTAAAAACTACAGGACGAAATACAATTGGAATGTAACGAAATGGAGATAATAAACAAGAGACTTTCTTTCTAGCTATGCGGGCAAGGTATAGATCAGACTGGTTAAAGTCAAACATTATTTTCGGCTGGTGCATTTAACAGCTGGAAAAAGCGTCTATTTTAAACATCAACAGACATTAATTTAATCAGAACCGTGCTTCTCCTCCACTTCATTCTGTTGAAATCTCAACATCCAGTTTAGATTTGTCAAAAGAAATGTAACCTTTAATTTGATTGCTATCAGGCAGTGGATTTTCATAACTCCATGCTGCATTTTCTACCACATGGTCATTAACAACAAACTTATAGTATGTGGCACTTCCTTTTATCGGACACCTTGTATGAAAGCCTTCTACTTTTTGAAAGTATTTCATCTCAACTGATTCCCTGGGGAAATAGATAACAGGTGGATATTCTTTCCCATCAAAATGCTCTTTCAGTTCAACTGCTTTGCTGCTTGTCGCCAGCAGAGCATCTCCAAACCTGGCCGTAGTTTGTGAATTTAATTTTTCAATTACTGAAAAATGTGAAGCTTTGTTCATAATAATCCTTGTAATTAACAGATACTTTGAATCAACATATCTGCTTTCGCCCAAACGCGAACTAAACC
>JAYPJO010000020.1:0-9109 GCA_038128465.1 Gammaproteobacteria bacterium | reverse complement strand
TTTCTACTGACAGCTGTAAATTTTATTTTTTTTATCATTATTATCACCTTTACTGTTTTTATTTTATTTTTGGCAAGTTATTTGTTCCTTCAAACAAAATGATCTTTGAAAGAAGATTGATAGTATCACGCTTTATAAAACACAAATTCTATTTCAACCAGCGCATTCAAGGGTAAAACAGATACACCCAGCGCACTTCTAGCTGGCGGCACAATGTCTTCGCTGAAAACTTCTTCCCAGGCCTGGTTAATTAACGGGAACTGGTCAAACTGAGTGGAAAAAATCCTGGCATTGACAAGATCATCCAGGCTCAAATCAAATTCCTCCATAAGGATGCTCAGGTTCTGAAAAATTTTTTGGGTCTGCTCGCCACTGTCACCTTCAATCAGCTTTCCGCTTTCATTATCCAGTGCCAGCATGCCGCTGCAGACATAATTTGGTCCTGCCTTGATCATCTGGCTGTAACGAAAAAGTGGTGCCGTTAATTTTTTTGATACCAGCGCTTCTCTCATTTCATTTTCCTAAGGTTGCTGCCCAACTTTTTTCAATCTTCATGCCAGTAGTAAATTGATAAAAACCACGGCCAGGGTAAAGGTGATGACATACTTCAGCATGAACATCCAGACCCTGAAAAAATGGTGTTCCGCCAGCACACTCAGTTCTTCCTGAGAAACTTTATCGGGCAACACCCAGCCAATAAAAGTTGCCAGCAACAAACCACCCAGAGGCAGCATGAGGTTGTTACTTAAATAATCAAACAGATCAAAAAAGTTTCTTTCCACACCGATAAAACCCAGCGGGTGAAATTCAGCCAGGTGATTAAGCGACAGTACCGGCAGTAAGCCTAATAGCCAGACCATGATTGCACCAACGATTGCTGCTTTTTTTCGGCTCCAGCCATCTTTTGATTCCAGCCAGGCCACCGGCGCTTCCAGCAAACTGATGGCTGAAGTAATGGCTGCAAAGGCGAGCAGAACAAAAAACAGGGTGCCGACTATCTGCCCACCAGGCATACCGCCAAAGGCCAGCGGCACAGTTTCAAAAACCAGCCCGGGGCCAGCTGCAGGGTTCAGGCCAAAGGCAAACACAATAGGGAAAATCGCCAGTCCTGATAGCAGCGCAACAAAAGTGTCTGCGCTGGCAACCATGACTGAAGAATTAATGATTGAGTCTTCCCGGTTCATGTAAGAGCCATAAGCCATCAAAATGGTTGCCCCTGCTCCTACCGAGAAAAAAGCCTGACCAAAAGCAGCAACAATAACCTCGATATTTATTTTGCTGAAATCCGGCTGAAACAAATAAGCGATGGACTGTGCAAATTCCCCGGTGACAGCTGCATATAAAACCATAGCAATCAGGATGATAAACAGTGACGGCATCAGGTATTTAACGGCGACTTCCACCCCGCCGGTTATGCCTCTGGACGATACCCAGCCCATGGCCACGACAAATAAGGTATGGCCAAAAACAACCAGTATCAGATTCGCGTTATAACCTGCTGAAATAGCCAGTGACTGCTCTACTTCCACATCAACAAACTGGCCGCTGATATTCTTGACGGCATAGATAACGGTTTCACCACCGATCATGCAGTAATAGGAAAGTATGACTAGTGCGTTTGACACGCCCAGATAACCCATCCATGACCAGTAGGGACTGGCATTTACTTCCCTGGCAATGGCGCGCATGCCAACAGGCGGGCAGGCTTGGCCCTTGCGCCCCAGCATTAATTCACCCATTAACAGCGGCATCGCCAGAAAAAAAACGGCAGCCAGGTAGATTATGACAAACGCGCCGCCACCATTTTCACCCGCTGTAAAAGGAAAACGCCAGATATTGGCCAGGCCAACTGATGAGCCAACGGTCGCCATGATAAACAGCCATTGTGACGACCAGTGTGCATGTTGTTTTTGTTGTTGCATACTCAATGACTCCTAAATTTTCTGGGCGAACCGGGTTAGACTAATTTATTCATTCACGGATGGAAAGGCTCAGACATACTTAATTTTCTATAGCCTTGCAGGCTCGACTCATGACACCATTAATTACTGTATAATTCTATTTTATTTGCCCCATGGCGTCGTTATGAAAACAGTCGTATACCCCGGCACGTTCAACCCAATCACCAATGGTCATACAGACCTTGTGAAGCGCGCTGCCAATATTTTTGATCATGTCATTGTTGCCATCGGTTCAAGCGCACAAAAATCAACGGATGTCTCTTTAGACCTGCGCGTTGATCTGGCCTCCAAAGTGCTGGCAAATATTGCCAATGTTGAAGTGTGTGGTTTCAGCGGGCTATTAACCGATTTTGTTAAATCCAGAGATGCCCGGCTGATTTTGCGCGGACTGCGTACGGTTGCCGATTTTGAATATGAGTTCCAGTTAGTCGGTATGAATCGTGTGCTGGAACCCGGTATTGAGACCGTCTTTCTGGCACCAGCGGAACACCTTGGCTACATTTCCTCCACCCTTGTCAGGGAAATTGCCTCCTATGGTGGTGATATCAGTGAGTTTGTCGACCCAATTGTCGTTGAAGCCATGCCTGATATGCTCAAAGGGTAGTCCGAATGGCACTGATGATTACGGATGAGTGCATTAACTGCGACGTCTGTGAACCTGAATGCCCTAATAAGGCCATCTCCATGGGGCCGGATTATTACCAAATAGACCCCGCTTTATGTACCGAGTGTGTTGGGCACTTTGAAACGTCCCAGTGTGTGGAGGTCTGCCCGGTTGAGTGCATCCCTCTTGATCCTGATCACCAGGAAAACAACGAGCAGTTAATGCAAAAATATTATCGGATAACAGGCAACAAGCCTGCCAGCTAAAATCTTTTTACTGGCTTTATCAGGACTGGCAATGCCGGCAATATACCGTTGAGCGCTGCCCCAATCGAATTTCCTTTAATGTGGAGCCACAGTTCAGGCAGGCATCCCCTCCTCGACCATAAACTGACAGCGACTGTTTGAAATAGCCCGGCTTGCCATCACTCCCGACAAAATCCCGTAAGGTAGTTCCGCCCTGCTCGATTGCGCTCGCCAGGATCAACTTGATCGCAGCAACCAGCTTCTCATAAGACGCCCTGCTCACCCTGCCGGCAGCCTTGCGCGGCCTGATACCGGCCATAAACAGCGCTTCATTGGCATAGATATTTCCAACACCGACCACAATATGGCTGTCCATAATAAAGCTCTTTACTGCTGCCTGGCGTTTCCTGGAAAGTACAAAGAGGTATTGCGCATTGAAATCATCGGTAAGTGGCTCGGGCCCCAGGCTTTCCAGCAACACATGCTTGTACGGCTGGACGCCTGCCCAGAGCATACAACCAAAACGCCTTGGATCATGATATCGTAAAATGGCGCCATCTTTGAGTATTATATCTACATGATCGTGCTTTTTAGCTGCTTTTCCCTTATTGGCTATGCTCAGGCTGCCGGACATACCCAGGTGAATCAGCACGGTGCCCTGTCCGGTTTCCAACAGCAGATATTTGCCTCTTCTATGTACCTGATTGATGCGCTGCCCTGGCAGTATCGTTGTGATCTCATCTGAAACCGGCCAACGTAACTGCTGTTGCCGGACGATGACATCCTTGATGGTTTTACCTTCAATATGACCCTGGATGCCACGCCTGGTGGTTTCAACTTCTGGTAATTCAGGCACGAATCACTTTCCCGGATAGCAATAACAGCATAGTTGTGCTGTTATCACGTATAATCCGGTCCGCTCTAGGGACACAGATAGCGTTCATGAAAAAGACTTTACCAGCAGCGCTGGGCATTGATACAGGTGGCACATTTACTGATTTTGTTCTGATCCAGGCAGACAAATTACAGACTCATAAAGTATTGTCGACGCCCGCAGCGCCAGAGCAGGCCATTCTACAAGGCATTAATGAACTTGGTCTAGCGTCGGCTATTGCTGCCGGTGACGTAGCTTTGATACATGGCAGTACAGTGGCCACCAATGCTGCGCTGGAAAGAAAAGGCGTCAGAACAGCCTTTATCACCACCCGTGGCTTCAAGGACATGCTTACCATTGGTCGCCAGACGCGTCCCGCCTTATACCAATTGGAAACTCCGCCACAAATCCCGCCGGTTGAGGAAAGTCTGTGTTTTGAAGTAGGTGGAAGAATTGCTGCTGATGGCCAGGAAATAGAAGAGCTTGCTTCAGATGATTTACAGTCTCTGCTTAAACAGCTGGAGGATGCTCGCCCGGAAGCCATTGCCATTAACCTGCTATTTTCTTTTTTGAATGAAGACCATGAGCAGCAAGTCAGGGAATTCCTTCTTGAGCACCTCAGCTGGCAGCCCTTTATCTGCTGTTCCCATGAGGTGCTGCCGGAATACAAAGAATACGAACGGGGGATTGCCTGCTGGCTCAATGCCTCTCTGGGACCGCTGGTGAAAAACTACCTGCTGGCTCTGCAAGCTGAAACACAGCCTTCACCCCTGTCCATCATGCAGTCTTCCGGTGGCACCATTGCAGCTGACCAGGCCGCCGATAAAGCCGCCAACCTACTTTTGTCCGGGCCTGCTGGCGGTCTTGCAGCAGCCAGCAATCTTTCAACTACGCTGGGTATAAGTGGCCTGATGACTTTTGACATGGGTGGCACGTCTACTGATGCAGCTTTGCTGGAAGAGGGCAGAATACAGCTCACCAGTGAGGGTCGCATTGGCTCTTACCCTGTTGGCGTACCCATGGTTGATATGCATACCATCGGAGCCGGTGGCGGCTCAATTGCCTACCTTGATGAAGGGGGGTTGCTGCATGTGGGGCCAGAATCTGCCGGTGCCAGACCGGGCCCTGCCTGTTATGGTCTCGGCGGCGAGCAAGCAACCGTGACAGATGCAAATCTAGTCCTGGGACGCCTGCAGGCTGAAGCCTTCATGGGCGGGGATATTGAGCTGGACTACAGTGCAGCACAAAAAGCCGTGGGCAACATTGCTAAAAAGTTAGCGCTTACTATCGAAGAAGCATCTGAAGGCATAATATCTATTGCCAATTCACACATGTCGCAGGCATTGCGAGCAATCTCCGTGGAAAAGGGCTATGACCCGACATTATTCCGCTTATGTTGTTGCGGTGGTGCTGGCGGCCTGCATATTTGCGCGCTGGCCGATTCGCTTGGCATGCAGCAGGCTATCGTGCCTCAGCATGCCGGGGTGCTTTCTGCCCTGGGCATGCTTGTCGCCCCGGTAAAGCGCAATTATTCCCACAGCTACCAATGCCTGGCAGACAAGGCTGATGAAACTATAATCAGAGACCTGTTCCAGGGTCTCAAACAACAGACTTTGGCGGAACTGGAGCTGGAGCAGGTCACAGCTGCTGATGCCAGCCTCGAATTCAGTGTGGATCTGCGTTATGCCGGCCAGTCCTCCAGCCTGAACCTTGCATGGCACGGTATAAAACAAACCTGCCTTGATTTTCATGCCTTGCATGAAAAACGCTTCGGTCATGCCTTGCAGGCAGATCCGGAGCTGGTCAATTTACGTATCTCAGTAAAAGCTAAGAAACATGAATACTCGCTTGAAGAGCTTCCTGAAAAAGAGCCGGTCGAGCCTGTCAGGGAGTTAGAATTACATGGCTTTACTGAAAAGGTCAGAATCTATCAGCGCGAGCAGCTTGTTTCGCAACAGAAAATAGCCGGACCGGCCCTTGTGTTGGAGAAGAATGCCACAACATTAATTGGAACTGAATGGTATGCCAGAACTGATCAATTTGGGCACTTGTTTCTTGACAAGATGCAGGCTTGAGCGGAGGATTATGCTTACAGAAACAGGTAATTTCCCGTCCGAAACACGGGGTGTAAAGATGAACAAAATTAAACAGCTAGCATGCACTACAATATTCGCACTCGTACTGAGCGCATGCCAGACCTCGGTTACTACGAGTTCACCGAGCGAGTCATCCAGTAGCAGCTCGTCGTCCAGTTCGAGCTCCAGTTCATCATCCAGTTCAAGTTCGTCATCAAGCAGCTCCTCGTCCAGCAGTACTTCCAGTAGCAGCTCTTCAAGTTCCAGCAGCACTGCTTCAAGCAGTTCCGGGCAAAGTGGCTCAGCATCCTCTTCAGGCAATCCTTCCACAGCTTCAATGCCCAACAGTTCGCCTCGTTCTTCGTCAAGCAGCAGTGGCAGTCCTGCTTCCATGCCTAACTCTGGGCAGATGCCTTCCAGTGGAGACAGCGGAATCTTTGAGCAAAGCGCCGATAGCACAGACACTGGCGATATCGCTGGCAATAACATTCCCGGTACAGCCAGCTCATCACAAAGTTCTGGAAATACCCAGAGATCGACTGCAAATGCAAATGGCGAGATTGCCAATTCGAGTACTGGCAATGATCAAATGGGAGGGCTGGAAAGCGACTTCCCTGGCTCCGTACCTGGCGGCAACATGCCTGGTGCAGCAAGCTCAACTTCAGCAGGACAGAGTAACAGCGGCGCGGATGTCGGCGTTCAGGCCAGCGGCCTGCCAGGACTGGAACCTTTCCCAGGCGGTATGCCAGGAACTGGCGGACTGGAAGATATTTTTGGTGCAGGCTCAGAAGGCACTGGAACCATGGCTGGCAATCCTGGTCCGCAAGGCACAGGCGGCATGTCAACTGGCAGCGGTAGTGGTAATGACCCGCTAGCTGAAGGTGGTGGCACAGGTGCTGGCGAACAGGGCAATGATCCCTTTGGCGGCATGGAAAGTGGCGGCACTGTTGCAGCTGGGCCTGCCGGAAGCCAGGGAGGCAACGGGAATAATCCCTTTGGTGACCTGGCCAATGGCAGAAACCAGCCTATGACCACTGCGGAAAGGCAGGCCGAACTGGATGAGCGCCTAAATGAAAGCATGGCTGTATTTGACGGCATGATACTTTCTGAAAGAGAAGCAGCGCAGGGTGCCGCCAATGAAAATGGCGGTGGTGGTGGCGGAGCTGGCGGGGGGGTTGCCAGTGGCACCGGAGGTCTTGGAAGCACAGGGCAGGGCAATGGTAATGGAGATGGTGACAGCCCAATAGTTGTAGCTTCAGCTCCATCAACATCTTCGTCAGGAACAGGGCGAATGCCAAACATGGGTCGCACACGAACCGGGGATTTTGACAATTCTAATCAGGAAGCTTTTCCCGCACCGGCTGATATCCCCAGTGGTAATGATGATGATGTCGTTGCAAGACAGCTGCGGGAAGCAGCGATGAGCGAACCGGATCCGGAACTCAGAGAAAGACTCTGGAACGAATATCGCGCCTATACCGGCCTGCCTATTCCTGAAGAAACTGTCGCAGATTTCGACGCTATTGATTAAGCGCTTGGAAAGTAAGGTATGACAATGAACAAGACATCAATAATTTTATTTTGCCTGGCACTGTTCAGCCTTGGTGCCTGCAGCACACAAACCATTAAATCAACCACAATCACGGAAGCGCTGATTGAAGGCAGCAATATTCCTGAAGATGAATTGCTGGATGTGGGCATCGCCGTTTTCAATCCTGGTTTTGACGAAATTGATGAAGACCAGCAGGAGCTGACATTTGGCGATGTCAGGATGGCGGAGACCTATTACGCTGCCCATATGCTCTCCGATACCATGCAAAGCACAGGCAACTGGGGGGTGGTCAGGGTAATTCCCGGAGACCTAACCAATACTGACCTGGCCGTACGTGGTACCATTTTGCAGTCTGACGGTGAAACCATGCTGGTTCATGTTGCGGTACATGATTCAAGCGGTCGGCTCTGGCTAGATAAAACCTATGAAGAAGTTGTCAGTCGCTACAGTTATGACAACCGACTGCAAAATTCCAGAGACTCCTTTCAGGGTCTATACAACCGCATTGCCAACGACATCCTTAGATTCCGCCAGCAAAACCTGGAGCGGGAAGACCTGCTTAATATTCGCACCATTTCCCAGATTCAGTTTGCCCGCAGCTTTGCGCCGCAGGCTTTTGACCAGTATCTCAGTACAGATCGTAATGGCATCTTGCAGGTGCAGCGCCTGCCAGCCCAGAATGATCCGATGCTGTCACGCATAGAAGTTATCAGAGAACGCGACTATCTTTATGTAGACACCATGCAGGACTACTACACCAATTTTGTGCGCCAGATGGAAGCCCCATACACCGAATTTCGCCGCCTGAGCTATGATGAGGTCATGAAACTCGACCGGCTGCAACGTGAATCCCGACGTAATATGATTTTAGGTATTGCTTCCATCGTCGGCGGCCTTGCTGCAACCCAGAGCAACAGCAGCCTTGCCAGCGTTGGCACCTATGCCGGCATTCTCGGTGGTGGCTGGTTAATCAGGGAATCATTCAGTGCTGGTGATGAAGCGCTATTGCATGTCGAGGCACTGGCTGAGCTGGGGCAATCGCTGGGTGATGAAGTTGCGCCAAGGACCATTGAGCTGGAAGAGCGCAGTGTGACCCTGTCAGGCAATGTTGAAACGCAATATGAACAGTGGCGTGAAATCCTGGCCGACATGTATGCGAATGAAATTGGCGCGACTGCAGACACCGTCGATATGTGACGCAACGACCGTCCCGTAGTAGTATTCAGCATGGCTGCACATACCTCCAAGCAACCTGAATCTGACGTGCCTGCCCAGGATACACCTGCGCAAATTTTTGGCATGGGTGATATACATGCCCATAAATCCAGGCAGAAGGAACAAACAAAAATCCTGTGGGGAATTTTTTCATTATTGCTGGTTCTGGTGCTGGCGGTGATTTTTATTTTGCCGCGTTATATAGCAGCGCCTGACCCGGCCTCCGTCGCGCCCGTCATTATTCCGGTTGAAAGAGCTACACCAGCCGAGCAGTTTTCACCTTTTGAAGAAGCCCAACTTCTCAGAGAGAGGGAACAGGCGCAGGAAATACTGGCTCAGATACTGGAGCTGCAGGAAGAGCTGGAAGCAATCTCAGTGGAAAGCTGGGCAGAAGAAGCCTATACCGAGGCTCTCGCTATCGCTGCTGAAGGAGACCTGGCCTATCGCGAACAGGCATTCCTTAATGCCCAGGAGATCTATCAGCGTAGTCTGTTAGCACTGCAGACATTGCAGACCATGAGCACTGATGTGTTGAACAATTCTATTGAAAATGGCTATGCTGCGATCGAAACAGGCCAGGCCG
>JAYPJO010000019.1:16726-17168 GCA_038128465.1 Gammaproteobacteria bacterium | reverse complement strand
TAAGATCATGCTCCAGCGTGGAGCCATCCTCAATCACCACTCCTTCTTCAGAATAAGACCGATACATGGCGGTCCGGAACAGAAAACTCAGGTCATAAGTGCCGGCTGGCAGTCCGGATACCGTGTAATTGCCACTCAGGTCTGTCTGCCCTGAGTATTCCTGCCCGGTTTCAGTATTAACCAGGGTGACCGATTGGTTGAGACCGGTAATATTTTCACCATTCGGATCAATCAGACTCCCCGTAATCGAGCCCTGAGCCAGCACCTGACCTGAATAAAAGACAGATACAGATAAAACAATAAAACAAGGGAAATATAGGATGCGCAATAGTTTCATGATTAATTGATAGTCCTGATTTTTTTATTCTTGTGAAAAAAAACATTATGAAATTACCCGTTGGGTTTAGCATGTAATACTCTGCCAGATCTGTATGCCTTGTTG
>JAYPJO010000019.1:15878-16716 GCA_038128465.1 Gammaproteobacteria bacterium | reverse complement strand
TCGATAAACTTTATCATTATTATCTGTTTTACAGATCATCAGGCTGACGGTTACCATGCATCTAAATATCCACTTTGAGGATTATTGACAGGAATATCAGTTGACTTAAAACAAAGTGCTGAATGGGTATTTGATTAAAGTGACAACCAAGATAGCAGCTCAATATCTATAACGAACGAGGAATTACAACATGATGAAACGAAAAAAACTAGCAAGAAAACTGCTGACTATAGGGATCAGTTCAGTACTTGCAATGAACCTGGCCGTTGCCCAGGAATCGATGCCCGATAATAACTACTGGTGGCCTAACCGTCTGGATTTGGACCCCTTACGTCTGAGCGAGCAACTGGCCAACCCGATGGATGCTGATTTTAATTACGCAGAGGCCTTTGAAAGCCTGGACCTGGAAGCCGTAAAAGCAGATCTAGTCACCCTGATGACAACCTCCCAGGACTGGTGGCCTGCCGATTATGGTCATTACGGCCCTTTCTTTATACGTATGGCCTGGCACAGTGCCGGCACCTACCGTGTATTTGATGGTCGCGGTGGTGCAGATGGTGGCATGCAGCGCTTCGCTCCCCTGAACAGCTGGCCGGATAATGCCAACCTGGACAAGGCCCATCGCCTGTTATGGCCGGTCAAACAAAAATATGGCCGCAGTATTTCCTGGGCTGACCTGATGGTGCTGGCAGGAACCGTTGCCATGGAGTCCATGGGTTTTGAAACCTTTGGTTTCGCCGGTGGCCGCGAGGATGCCTGGATGCCTGATGACGTTAACTGGGGTCCGGAAGGAGAATGGCTTGCTGCCGATCGACGTAATAACGCCGGTGAACTGGAC